>CANRGD010000001.1 GCA_947630105.1 uncultured Bacilli bacterium
AATACTCCCACAAACAAAGTTCACCTTTGTTTGTTATCTATATTATAAATCGTATACATTTTAACTAATGTTTAACATAAAAATTTTAATTTTTTTTTACTCAATAAAAACCATCATAACATGATGGCCGAGTTTTTATATGATTATAAAAATTATCAGTTTCTATAATCATACACTTATCATAAGAGTTTTCTTTCTCTTCAAATTACATTATCCTAGCATGGTAAATGTTTACTTTAAAAGTATTAAAACTTCCCCAATTAAAATTTAATCAACTAAATATTAAATCAAAATCTAATAAATTAAATTTTTATTAATATTCAATTAAATTAAAAGTGTGAAACCATACAAAAATCTAAAATACTTTCTAGCTTAAAGATTATCATACAATATATTCACTCTAGGATATAAATAAAGTATAAAAGCATTTTTTTATTTTGTCAAGAAAAATTAAAAAAAATATACAAGTAATGATTAACTTGTACATCAAAAAATACTTATAAACTAACTCATTTATAAAACTGTTAAAAACAGCTTAATATTTTTTATAGCATATACTGCCTGATAAACAAATATATACCACTGGTTTATGGGGACTTAGTGTTCACTTGCAATATGAACATCGTAATCATTACCGATTTAAGCCACTTACCATTTAAAGTTTTCCTTCTTTGTTCTTATGATGTAATTTGGCTAATAGGTATGATAAGATTATATTTATTTAATATATTGATACATACACTAAATAAACTTTACTCTACTAGCAATTCTAATATAAAACATATTTTTTATTTTGTCAAGAAAAAAGAAGTTAAAATTTATTTAACTTCTACAGTAGCTCCAGCTTCTTCAAGCTTAGCTTTTATTTCATCAGCTTCACTAGTTGGAATATTTTCTTTAACAACACCATTGTTATCAACTATATCTTTAGATTCTTTTAATCCTAAGCCAGTAATTTCTTTAACTACTTTAATAACTGCTACTTTTGCAGCTCCAGCTTCAGCAATTGAAACTGTAACTGTACTTGGAGCAGCATCAGCTGTAGCTCCAGCTACTGGTGCAGCAACAGCAACAGCTGATGGATCTACACCAAACTCTTCTTTCATTGCATCTACTAATTCTTTAATTTCTAATAAATTCATTTCTTTTAAACTACTGATAAAATCTTCTTTTGTTAATTTAGCCATATTATTTTTCCTCCTCCTTAAATATTAACTAATTTTCTTCTTTTTGTTGACTATATAAGTCTAAGCAAATTGATAAATCTCTAACTATGCCCATCATACCGCCAGCCAACATAGTAAGTAAAGCATCTCTAGATGGTATTGTAGCATATTCAGCTAATTTTGCTTTATCTGCTGTTTCTCCATCAATAATACCCACTTTTAAAATTAAAGCTGGATGATCTTTAGCAAAATCAGATAAAATTTTAATTGGCGCAATTTGATCTTCACCAAAAGCAAAAGCGCTAGGTCCAACTAAAAACTCATTAAGATCAATTTCTAAATCATTAAAAGCTCTAGTCATTAAAGTATTTTTATAAACTTTATAATCTGAATTAGATTCTCTAAGTTTTACTCTTAATTCTTTTGCTTCACTATCTGTAATTCCACGATAATCAAAAAGTACAATAGTTTTAGCAGATTTTACTCGTTCTTTGATTTCATCAATTACAGCTTGCTTTTGCTTTAAAATTTTCTCACTTGCCATAAAACACCTCCTCTTTATATTTTAAAGTTGCCATAAAAAAGGGTTTTTACTAGACAGTAAGAACCCTAAATATTAAAATAAAGTCCTCGGTAGGATTTATTTATATACCTACTGTCTATGGCACCAATAAATTGTCTTTATTATACATTATAAATTTTTATTTGTCAAAATTATTTTCAACTTTGATTCCAGGACCCATAGTTGATGAAATAGAAATATTTTTTACATATTCACCTTTAACAGTTGAAGGCTTAATTTTTAATATCTGTTCTACAAAAGCATTTAAATTTGCAAGTAAATCTTCTTCACTAAATGAAGCCTTACCAATAATACCATGAATATTTCCAAAACTATCTGTTCTATATTCTACACGACCAGCTTTTACTTCTTCTACTGCTTTACTAACATCCATAGTAACAGTTCCTGTTTTTGGGTTTGGCATTAAACCTTTAGGCCCTAACACTTTACCAAGCTTACCTAAAAGAGGCATCATATCAGGTGTAGCAATCATAGTATCAAAATCAAACCAATTTTCTTTTTCAATTTTTTCTAAAATATCTACATCGCCAACATAATCTGCTCCTGCATCCTTAGCTTCTTGAGCTTTAGGTCCTCTAGCAATAACTAATACTTTTTTTGTTTTTCCTGTTCCTTTAGGTAAAACAATAGCACCTCTTAATTGTTGGTCAGCTTTTTTAGTATCTAAATTTAATCTCATAGCAACTTCAATTGAACCATCAAAAGTGCTAGTTGAAGTTTCTTTAACTAATTTAACAGCTTCTTCTTTAGAATATACTTTTCCTTTTTCAATTTTAGCAGTTGCTTCAGTATATTTTTTACTTCTCTTTCTCATTTTCATTCCTCCTTATGTGGTAAAAGCGGATTTTAATTATTCCTTCCACATAGGTATAACCTATATGCATATTTAATTAATATTTTATTCTTGTCCTTCAATTAAAATTCCCATATTTTTAGCAGTTCCAGCAACTATTTTCATAGCATCTTCTACTGTATAAGCATTTAAATCAGGTAATTTAATCTCAGCAATTTCTTTTAATTGTGCTTGACTTAAAGTTGCAACATTTCCTTTAGATCCATTAACAGCTCCTTTTTGAATCTTAGCATATTTTTTCAATAAAAAGCTAGTTGGTGGAGTCTTAATAACAAAGTCAAAACTTCTATCTTCATAAATTGAAATTTCTACTGGTAAAATATCTCCCATTTTATCTCTAGTTGCATCATTATATTTAGTACAAAATTCTTGTAAATTAATTCCTGCAGGTCCTAAAACAGTTCCAACTGGTGGAGCTGGTGTTGCTTTTCCTGCTGGAATTTGTAATTTTATTTTTTTTACTGCTTCCTTTGCCACGAAAAACACATCCTTTCCTTTTTAGTTTTCGCGAGTGGTACAAATAGCTTGATTACCGCTTTTAAAAAACAAACCACGCTTCCCACTAAATCTATATTAAATTAAATATAGCCACTAAATAATATCATAAAAAATTTTCAATTGCAAGTATTTAAGCAATTTCTATTTGTGTAAGATTTACTTCAACAGATGTTTCTTGTCCAAACAAGTCAACAAGTAACATAACTTTTTGATTAGGTAAATCAACAGAATCAACTTTACCAAACATTCCATTAAATGGTCCAGCAATAATTTTAACTTTAGCTCCTTCAGTTAATTCAGTATCCACATTAATTCTACTTATTCCCATATTACCTAAAATTTTATCAACTTCATAAGATTGAAGTGGCGTTGGCTTTGCTCCTTTTCCACTTGATCCAATAAAGCCTGTAACTCCAGGAGTATTACGAACTACATACCATGCTTCATCAGTCATTATCATTTCCACTAAAATATAACCAGGAAACATTTTTTTCATTCTTTCTTTTTTTACTCCATCTTTTACATCAATAACTTTTTCTTCTGGAATAATAACTCTAAAAATATAATCTTGCATATCCATTGATTCTGCTCTCATTTCAAGTTTTTCCTTAACTTTATTCTCATGCCCAGAATAAGTATTAACTACATACCATTGTTTATCCATAAATAACTCCTTTTATTTTTAATTAAAAAATGATTGAATTAGTGCAAAAATAATATCAATTACATAAAAGAATATCGAGCAAAAAATAATAAATACTATTGTAGATATAGAATATTTAATCATATCATCCTTTGAAGTCCAATGTACTCTTTTAAATTCTGATTTTACTCCATGGCAAAAAATTCTAAACTTAACCCATAAACTTTTTTTCTCAGTTTTTTGGCCCTTCTTACTTTTATTATTGTTTTTTACTTCTTTTTCTTTGACTTTTTCTTTTGCTTTTTCCTTTTTTACAGAATCTTTTATCATATCATCTACATTATATTTTTCAACCTTTTTATTTTTTCTTACTTCAGCCATATTTTTTCACCCATTTTCCAAAAATTTCTGTAAAATAAAAACACTTCTAAGTGCTACAACATTAAAATAGCATAACACTTCAGAAATGTCAATAAATTTAATTATTTTCCTAATACTAAAACTATAAATCCAATTATTACCCCTGTTAATAACAATAATGTTGGAATAAGTAAATAATTTATAAAAGCAGAATCTTTTAATCCATTTATTTGTTTATAAATTTTATCATTTATAGATTCATTTGAATTATCTTTTACTATACCTAAACCATTAGTTTTAACAAGCACTTTATTACTTCCATATCCACCTGCATCATTAACTTGATTTTCCATATTTTCTAAATCTTTTTTTCTTTTTTCAAAATCATATTCAGATAAATAAACAGATGCTCCTCGTTCTATAATTCCACGATAATAAGGAACTACATCTGCTGGAATATTTTTAGCAAATTCTTCAAAATGTTCAATAAGAAAATCCTTTTTTAAATATCTTAAAGAATTAGTATAAAGTCCTATTTGTAAGCAGGCTGAATTAAAAATATCTTCTCTTTTTAGTTCTGCTTGAACACTATAATCAGTTGGCATTTCTAATAATGTATTAAATTTAATATATTTAATAGAATTATTAAGCAATTCAATCTCTAAAGGACTAAATGATTTAACACAATACCCATGATTATGTACATAGTGCAACGCTTTATCCAAATTTAAAAAAGTTGACTTTAATTCCTCCTCACTTCTAACTCCATATTTTCCATCGCACCCAGACCACTCATATAGAGTTATAGTTTCATTAAAATCATTTCCATTAGTAATTACCGTAGACATATTACCACCTATTATAATTTTAAACAAAAAAAAGAAAAAATACAATTTAATTAAATACATTTTTCTTCTTTTTATGTAAACATCTCCTTATTTTCATTAATTTAGAATCTACTATACTAATTGGAATATCCAAAAGAACACTAATTTCCTTATAACCAAAGCCATTAAAACGTAATTCAAAAATATTACTATCTAAAAAATCAAAAGAATTTTTAAATTCGATAAATTCTTTTTCTACTTCTCTAAATAAAAAGTCTCTCTCTACATTATTATTATCTTTAAAATTAAAAAGAGTTTCTTCCTCTCTTTCACTTAAATTAAGTACCATATGCTTTTTACTTGTAATATTTCTACAATAGGTTATAAGATGCCTATTTATACATGTAATTGCATAAGTATAAAACAACGCATTATTATTCTCCGAAAAAGAATTAATTGCCCTATTTAAAGAAATTAACCCCTCTTGAACAAAATCATCATAATCTGCACCATTTCCCTTATATAATTCATAAAATTTACTTGCTAGTTTTTTAATAATAGGCAAGTATTTTTGTAACATCAAATCACGTGCATCTTCATCATTTTCCCTTATCATATAAATAACTTCATAGTCATTAACTTTTTTATAATCCATTAAACCCTACTTTCTATTTCGGATTATTTCATATATCATAATTCCAGCTGCTACAGAAGCATTAAGGCTATTAGTAGTTCCATACATTGGAATTTTAGCTATAAAATCACAATTTTCTGTGACTAATTTAGACATTCCACTTCCTTCATTACCAATAACTAAAGCAATTTTTCCATCATAATTAATATTTCTATAATCAATACTATCTTTATTTAAAGATGTCCCAACTATCCAGTAACCTTCTTTTTTTAAAGTTTTAATAGTATTAGAAAGATTGCTAACTACTGCAATTTTCACATTATCCAAAGTCCCAGCACTAGTTTTCATAACAGTAGCATTAATAGGAGCCTGCCTATCTTTTGGTAATATAATAGCTTTTATTCCTGCAGCTTCACAAGTTCTAATAATTGCTCCAACATTATGAGGATCCTCTAAATGATCTAACAAAACTATAATATTTTCATTAATAAATTCTTTAAAATTATAATATTCATAATCCGGAATAGTTAGTATTATACCTTGATGAACCCCATTAACCAAATGATCAATTTCTCTTTTTGCTTTATAAGTTACCTGAAAATTACCATTTTCAATTAATGCTTTTATTTCATTGTCATCAAATCCCTCTTGCAAAATAATTTTTTTAATTTTTTTGTTACTTCCTAATATTTCCTTAGCAACATTTCTTCCATAAACCAACATATTAATCATTAATGATGAAATTCATTATTTCATCAATCCTTTCTTCTTTATTATCTAAACTTAAATATCCTATCAATGCTTCTAATCCCGTCGCATACTTGTAAGTAACAATATCACAGCTTTTTGGATGACTTGTCGTTTTATAATTCCTAGCTCGCATAACAATTCGTACTTCTTCTTCCGTTAAAATTTCTTTTTCTAACATCTTTTTTAAAAAATTAGCTTGATTAGGGGCACTAACATATTTAATAGTTTCCTTTTGTAAATCATTAACATTACTAATACCTTTTTTTATGAGATGAGTTCTAATATAATTTTCATAAATAGAATCTCCTAAAAAAGCTAAAACTAATACATTAATCTCTTTAACATTCATTTAAATTCACCACCTAAAGTATATCATTAATATATCATAAAAAAAGAATTATCAAACTAATAATTCTTATAAAATTTCATAAGTAGTTCCATCAACACCATCGATAAGTTTAACCCCTTTTTTTAATAACTCATCACGTATTGCGTCTGCCTCTTTAAAATTTTTATTTTCTTTAGCTACTTTTCTTTCAGCTATTTTTTGTAAAATTTCTGCTTTAAATTCGTCTGATATATTAATATTATTTTCCTTAGTTAAGTCCAAAGATAAAACCTTATCAAAATCTTTTATTATCTCAAATTTAGTAGTTTCATTAATAGTCGTGTCTTTTAAAATATCATAAACTTTAGTAAGCATTAAAGAAGTATTAATATCATTTTCAAAAGATTTTTTAAATTCCGTTATATACTTCTGTTTTTCTTTTTCTTCAACTTTTTCTAATTTATTAAGTGCTAGAACTTTTTTTCTTAATTTAGTTAAAGCATTCTTAGCAATATCTAAAGATTCATAATTGAAAATTAAAGAATTTCGATAATGACTATTTAAACAAAAATATCTATAATCTAATGGACTATATCCTTTTTCTTTAAGTAAAGATAATGTTAAAAACTCACCATTTGATTTACTCATCTTTCCACTTTTATCATTTAAATGAGCTCCATGGCACCAGTAATTGCACCATTTATGTCCTAAATATGCTTCACTTTGCGCAATTTCATTAGTATGATGAGGAAAAATATTGTCTACTCCACCACAATGAATATCTAAATATTCACCTAACATTTCATAAGAGATTCCAGAACATTCAATATGCCAGCCTGGATATCCCACACCCCATGGAGAGTCCCATTTCATTATTTGGTTTTCAAATTTTGATACTGTAAACCATAATACAAAATCTGCTGGATTTCTTTTGGCCATATCTTGAGAAACAGTATTTCTTACACCTATAAGTAAATCATCAGGATTTTTACCAGATAATTTATAATAATCTTTTGCTTTTGAAATATCAAAATATACATTACCATTTGATATATATGCAAACCCATCATCTAACATTTTTTGAATCATTTTTATATAAGTATCAATATGATCACTAGCTTTTTCTATTATTTTCGGAATCTTAATATTTAAATCCTTCATATCTTGTAAAAAAGCCTTAGTATAAAATTCAGCTATCTCATAAACAGTCTTTCCTTCACGCTCAGCCCCTTTTATCATTTTATCTTCGCCAACGTCTCCATCACTTGTTAAATGACCTACATCAGTTATGTTCATAACTCTTATAACTTCATACCCTAAATATTCAAGGCCTTTTTGTAAAATATCTTCAAAAATATATGTTCTTAAATTACCTACATGAGCATAATTATATACAGTTGGCCCACAAGTATACATCTTTACTTTGCCTTTTTCATTTGGAACAAACTCTTCTATTTCTTTACTTAAGGTATTATATAATTTCATTTCACTCACCTACTAATAATATATCAAATATTAGATAAAAAAGCACTATCAATTTTTAATCATTAATTCTTTCGTATATTTATTTAATAATAAATCCACTTTTCTAGCTCCATATTCCTTAAAATTACTTTCCTTTTCTATTTTATCCACAATTTCTGTTAATAATTTTTTATCTAAATCAATAGTTATCTTTTCTTTTAATTTCTGTAAAATTATTTTTCTAATACTTTTTGCAGATAAATTTTCAAAAGCCACTATCTCATCAATTCTATTTAATAATTCCACACCTAAAAATTTTTTCAATTCCTCATTATTTTTTTCATTTTCAATAAAGCCAATATTATTACTATTACTTCCTAAATTAGAAGTCATAAAAATAGTACAATTAGAAAAATCTATTTTTTCTCCACTAGATGTGTTCATAAAACCTTCATCAAAAACTTGTAAGAATAATTTTAAGACATTTTTATTAGCTTTTTCAATTTCATCAAGCAAAATTATAGCATAAGGTCTAACTTTTACTTTTTCTAAAATTATATCATTATTATCAAATCCTATATATCCAGGAGGAGCCCCAATAATTTTACTTATACTATGCTCTTCTTTATATTCACTCATATCTAATCTAATAAATGAATCTTCATTATATAATTGTCTAGCCATCTCTTTTACCAAAAATGTTTTTCCAACTCCACTTTTTCCAACTAATAATATAGAGGAAGGAACATTTCTATATCTTAAACTACAATTTTCTAAACAATCCACAATTTTAGTAATAGCAGTTTCTTGTCCAATTATTATTTTACTTAATTTTCTTCTAATTTTTACATAATCTATTTTTCTTAATGTTTCAATAGGAATTTTAGTTTTTTCATAAATTACCTCATTTACTTCCTCAAATGAAACACATTTCTTTTTCTCCTCCGAAGTAGAAATAAGTAATTCCGTAAACTTATCTTCTAATTGTTGCTCTTTTTCTTTTAAAGATATGGCTAATTTATAATCATGATTAATTATAGCCTGATTCTTATCTTCTTTTATTTTATTAAGCAATAAATTTAAATTTTTGATTTTTTTATCCGCCTTACTATCTTTTAATGCTGCTTTAGAACATACTTCATCCAATATATCTATGGCTTTATCTGGCTGCCTTCCAAATCCCATATATCTATTTGAATAATTAACAATTTGTAAAATGATATCATCAGTAATTAAAACATTATGATAATTTTCATATGATACTTTTAAATGCTTTAAAATCTCCACAGTTTGTTCTAAATTTGGTTCAGTAATAAATATTTTCTGAAATCTTCTATCTAATGCCTTATCTTTTTCAATAAATTTAGCATATTCTTTTTGTGTTGTCGCCCCAATTACCTTAATTTTACCTCGAGCTAAATAAGGTTTTATCAAGTTTGAAGCATCAATAGCTCCTTCTGCTCCGCCTGCTCCAACTAAAGTATGAATTTCATCAATAAACAAAATTATATCATCTCGTGCTTCTATCTCATCTATAATTTTATTAATTCGTTCCTCAAACTCACCTCTATACTTAGTTCCTGCAACTAAAGATGCCATACTTATACTATAAATTTTCATATTTAACAACTTAGTAGGAACATTTTTTAAAACTATTCTTCTAGTCAATTCCTCAATAATAGCCGTTTTCCCTACCCCTGCATCCCCTATTAACAAAGGATTATTTTTAGTTTTTCTTAATAAAATTTCCATTATTCTATTAATTTCTTTATCACGACCTACAACAGTATCAAAATTTTCTTTCAAACATACTTTATTTAAACAACTACCAAATTCATCTAAAAATAAACTATTATTACTTTGACTATGCTTTAACTTAAATTTTTTTAAGAATTTTTCATATAGAAAATCAACATCAATATTCATCCCCATTAAAATTCTATTAGCAACTCCTTCTCCTTCTTCTAATAAGGAAATAAATAAGTCTTCACTTGTTACTTTTAAATTACTATCTTTTTTTGTAAGCATTGCATTTTCCAAAACTCTTTTTAATAAAGGTGTAAGTAAAAACCATTCATTAGCAATTTTTCCCACTCCCACTATTTTTATAAGTTCATTTTTAAAACTTTCATAATTAATTTTATATTCATTTAAAACATTAGTAATTTCTAAAGTTTTATTATGTAAAATAGCCAATAATAAATGTTCTGTTCCAACATATGGATGTTTTAACTCTTTCATTTCTTTTTTAGCTAATATAATTATTTTTTGAGCATTTTCATCAAATTTTGAAAACATCTAGTAATCATCTCCTTAATATAATTCTATTTCTACTAATGTAATTAAATCAAGAAAAGTCATACCAAAAAAAAAGACAAAAAAAGAAGCCCTAAAGGCTTCCCCTTTCTATATTAATGCTAAAATTATAAAAATTATAAATAAGATTATTAAAAATTCTAGTAGGAATTTCCAAGCATTTTTTAACCAATCTTTATAATTAATATTTAAATAAGCAAGTACACTCATCAATACAACACTTGTTGGTCCAACTAACATAGTAAATCCATATAATGATTGGAACATAATTGCTACAATAGAATAATTATCACTATTAGTAACAACACTTGTATAATATGGAAGTACACTTTGATATACATAAGAAGGATCAGCATTAAACAAGCTTGCTAATATACCAACCAATGCCGTAGTTGCAATATTAAATCCTTTTGATAATCCAAGAATTGCTTTATAAATAACTAATTGGAAAGGATGATATGTAACAATTACTAGACAAGTATAAATTAAAATTACTAATACTGCTGGAGCTAAAGCTTTCTTTGCACCTTTAATAAATCCATCAAATACATCTTCCAATTTAACTTTATAAATTATTACTAATAATAAAGTAACAATTGCAAGTGGTAAGAACATATCAGTAATTACCCATTCTCCAAAAGGATTAACTGTTCCTAATAATTTACCAAAAAGTGGAAAATCAAATAATTCATATTCCAAAACATTTTTAGTTACATCTTCAAATAAAGTAATTCCAAAACCATTTTCTCCCCATGTAACAAATGCTAAGATAATTAATACAAATAATAGTAAGAAACTTATTACAAAAGGCCAAATTTTATGTTTGCCACCAACAATAGTAGGAACTAATTCATCATTATCATTTGTTCCATTTTCCTTAACTACAATGATATTTTCATCTTTTGTTGCGGCTTTATTATAATTTTTTGCTGCTTTCTTATTAGTAGATTGTTTCTTTGATGTTGTTTTTGAAGTTGCTTTTGTCGTTGTTTTAGAAGTTTTAACTTTCTTTTCTTTATCCTCTTCTTTTGCTTCAACTACTTCAACTTTTTTAATTGTTTTCTTTTCTAATTTAATATTATTTTTTCCATTAATTTTATGTTTTTTAATATACATAAAAGTATTAAACATTAAAACAATTAAACCAACTAATAAAATAACAAATCTAATTTCTATTTCATAGCCTATTTTTAATTGAAGTGCAGATAATAATATAGATAAATTTGTATACGCATAAGTTGATCCTGCAAGTCCAACTCCAATTGATCCAACAACAGTTAAAGCTGCTACTATTTTATCATATCCCATTAATAAGATTATAGAAACTATCAATGGAATAAAAATAGCTAATCCAAATTGTAATCCACAAATTGAAGTTATTACAGCTAATAAAACCATAAATATTGCAATTACTAATTTACCCTTTCCTGCAAATTTCGCAACCATTTTATCAAGAAATGTGCGATAAGCTGGAATTTTATACAAAATCCCATAAAATCCACCTACAAGAACTATAAAAAATGCAATATATCCAAAATATGATAATGATGTTAATGGATAATTAAACAAATCAAATAGTCCCATTTGAATACGTCCTTGTTCAGCATACTCACCAGAAAAATAAGCAGCAGGTATTATCCAAGTAAGTAACATAAATAACAACATTACGACAAGAACGACTTTTACTGTATTATTCTTTTTCATTTTAACCTCCCACTATAATTATAACTAGTTAAATTTTAATTTACAAGTATTTACATTATATTTTTTATGAAAATTAAATGAATTTTTTAATTTAATAACTCTTTTTTAAAACTTTTTTTAAAAAGCATTCCCCACATAATGGGACATATTCTATATTCTCATGCTTCTTATCATCAATAATAACAACTTCTCCTTCCGTAACATATTGTCCATTTAAAAGACGAGCATTAAATTGAGCCTGATTTCCACAAGGACAAAGACTAACTGTATCCAATTCTTTAATTTCATCCGCAAGTTCAAATAATCTCTTACTTCCTGGAAAAAGTTCTCCTTTAAAATTAGTCCTTAATCCATAACAAATAATTCCTATATTTGATACTTTACTAATTTTCCATAATTCCTCAACCTGTTCAGGTTCCAGCAACTGAGCTTCATCTATCAAAATATAATCAGTCTCTAAAACTTTATTTGCATATTTTTCTGATAATAATTTCTCTCCTTTGCCTAAAAGAATATCAACTTCCATCTTAGCTCCATTTCTAGATTCTAAAAAACTACCACCTTTAGTATCAATAGCTGATTTAACTAATAAAACATTTAATCCATTTTCTTTATAATTATATGCTCTTTGCATAATAAGCATTGATTTAGCACCTTTCATAGCACTATAATAAAACGTTAAATTTTCCATATTTACCTCCTAAAAATTTCCTTATTTTCAGCACTTTCAATAAATTTATAAATATTAGCGGGCTTTCGTCCTACAAAATTAACCTTTTTTTCTGTATCATAAATTAAATTTAAACTTAGTAGTTTTTTTCTAAAATTACGTCTATCCAGTTTTTTATTTAAAATTAATTCATATACTTTTTGAATTTCAGGTAAAGTAAATCCCAAAGGATATAAACTACGTAAAATATCTGTTCTTAAAATTGCTATCTTTAGTTTATTAATACTATCAGTTAATATTTCATTGTGATCATAAGCAAGCGCTGGTATCTCTGTAATTGAAAACCACTCTGCGTTAGATGTCTTTAAAGTTTCTTTTAATAGTTCTACATTTTTCAAATCAACTAAACCAATATAACTAACTGCCACCATTCTTATAAGAGGAGCTCTATCTTTTTTTCCAAATACATTACACAAACGTAAATCTATATTTTTAAGTCCGGTTTTTTCAAATATTTCTCTATTTAAACCTTCCATCAAATCTTCATCATTATATAAAGCTCCTCCAACTAAAGCCCACATCCCATTATAAGGATTATTTTTTCTTTTTATTAATAAAACTTTCACTATTCCCTTATCCACAGTAAATATTGATGAAATCAAATGAATACCTTGATTTTTATATTTAGGATTATTAATTTCCAAAAAATCACCTCACTTATTTTAAGTATATGTGTATAGTTATACACTTGTCAATATTAAAAAAAACTGTTTACAAAATATAAACAGTTTTATAAAGTTATCTTTTAAATTTCAAATGAAAAATTTTTCTATTTATTTCTCATAAGTGGAAATAAAATAACATCCTTAATATTTTCAGAATTAGTAAGTAATTGAACTACTCTATCAATTCCCATTCCCCAACCACTTATTGGCGGCATACCACATTCCATAGCAGAAATATAGTCATAATCCATTGGCATTGCTTCTTCATCACCAAGTTCTTTTAATCGAGCTTGTTCTTCTAATCTTTTCATTTGTTCTTGAGGATCAACAAGTTCAGAATAAGCATTAATAATTTCAGCTCCATTAATAATTAATTGGAATCTATCAGTAATTTCTGGATTATCATCATTAGCTCTAGCCAAAGGACTTAAACTAATTGGATGTTCCGTTAAAAATATAGGATTAACTATATTAACACGGGCAACTTTTTTATAAAGTTGATCAACTAAATTACCATAACCTAAATCTTCTAATGCCGTTTCTGAATCAATTTCAATTTTATCTTCTTTTATCTTCTTTAATAATTTTTCTTTTGTATCATATTCTTTTATATCAATATTACTATATTTTAAAATTAAATCTCTAAAACTTACTGCTTCCCATTCTCCACTTAAATCTACATCTTTATCACCAACAGTAATAGTCAAAGTACCAAATAATTTCAAAATTATATTTTGTAACATTTCTCTTAAAAATTTCATATTATCTTTATAATTATAATAAGCACAATATCCTTCAATCATTGTAAAATCTTGCAAATGAGTAGCATCCATTCCTTCATTTCTAAAACATCTAGCTATCTCAAAAACTTTATTAAATCCCCCTACTACTGCCCTTTTTAAATATGTTTCGGGAGCAATTCTTAAATATAAATCTATATCTAATGCATTATGATGGGTAATAAAAGGTTTTGCTGTAGCTCCACTTGCTTTATTATTTAAAATTGGTGTCTCAATTTCAATATATCCTGCTTTATCTAAATAATCACGAATTTCTTTAATAAATCTACTTCTGAATAAGAATTTCTTTTTAGCATCATCATTCATTATTAAATCTAAATATCTTTCACGATAAATAGTTTCTATATCTTCAACACCATGAAATTTTTCTGGTAATGGTCTTAATGCTTTTCCTAAAAAAGTTATCTTACTAGCTCTAACAGTTTTTTCTCCTGTATGAGTAGTAAACACTTCTCCTTCAACTCCAATAAAATCCCCTAAATCATAATTAGTTTTGAATTCACTATAAGCTTCTTCTCCTATCATATCTAATTTTACAGAAACTTGAATTTTTCCCTTTATATCTCCAATAGTTAAAAAACTCATTTTTCCCATTTTTCTCATCAAAACTATTCTACCAGCAATACAAACACCAGTCACACCATCTTCTAATTGACTAGCCTCATCTAATTCATAATTTATTTCAAATCGTTCAGGATAAGGATTTTTAATATTTTGTAATTTTTCTCTTCTAACTAACTCTTGTTCACTTAATTCTCTCATAAAACTCTCCTTTAATCTTTAATTACTCTTGTATGAGCTAAATAATCATGAATTCCTTTACCACTTTTACTAAACATAACCATTAATATAGTTATAAAAATAATTACGTATCCTATAGCTTCAAACAAACCTGCTCCATAAAAATAAATATATTTTGAAGAACTTAACATAAATCCAAAAGAAATCATCTCAACTAATATTGAATTAATTATTAAACTTCTAAAAATCATTTGATTCATTGAAAGTGTTTCATTTTCAGAAACAACCCTAATTTTCATCAATTTTTTACCAATAGTTTGTCCCTTATTATATAACTGATAAATAATAAAGTAGCACACTTCTATAATAATAGTAATTAAACTTACTGCACCATTTACCCTAGCAGATTGATAAGATAAACTTACTGCTTCTGTTGCATAAGTTTCCAAATTAATTTTTCCTTCAATATATTTATTAACAATTTCTTGAGTACTGTTATTTATTTTTTCTGCTGACTTAGAATCAACAAAAGGAAATGATATAATTGACACTATCAATGATATAATAATCGCATCTATTAAATAAGCAACTACTCTTTGAAAAAACAATGCTTTTTCTTCAGATTCTACCTTTTCTTTTTTTTCTAATTTTTCTTCTTTTTCTGTATTTTTTTCTATTTTAACATTTTCTTCTTTTTCACTTTTTTTTTCATTTTCTTTCATTAGGCAATTCCTCCTCAAATTTCTTTAACAATTTGATTATATCATGAATATCAGAAGTTTGATATATTTTATTTTTTAAAACGTTTGCTCCTTCAATACCCTTTAAATACCAACCAATATGATTTCTAATTTCTAAGCTAGCAACTTTTTCACTTTTTAATTCTAACAAATATTTTAAATGCTTTAAACACATTTGAATTTTATCTTTAGGAGAAACTAATAATGTCTTTTTATTATTTAAATAAAGTAAACTATTTTTAATCAACCATGGATTTCCAAGAACGCCTCTTCCAATCATTACCGCATCACAACCAGTTTGTTCTAACATTTTTTTTACATCTTCACAAGTTTTAATATCTCCATTGCCAATAACAGGAATATTAACATTATTTTTTACATCTTTTATTATGTTCCAATCAGCCTTACCACTATATCCCTGACTTCTTGTTCTTGGATGTACACATATAGCCCTAGCACCAGCTTTTTCAATCATTTTAGCATTTTCAACTGCATTTATGCTATTCAAATCCCATCCACTTCTAATTTTTACCGTTACAGGTATTGGAACTGCATCAACCACAGCCTTAACAATTTCATAAACCTTAGTTGGATTTTTCAACAAAGCAGCTCCCGCTTGAGCTCGAAGTGCTACCTTAGGAACAGGACACCCCATATTAATATCAATTATATCAGGATGCATATTTTCATAAATGTATTTGGCTGCCTCTACAAAAGATTCTTTATCAGAGCCAAATATTTGTTGAGCTATAGGTCTTTCTTCATCTTTCATATAAAGCATATCAATAGTCTTTTTATTATTATAAGTTATTGCTTTATCACTTACCATTTCCGCATAAATAAGACCACAACCCATTTCTTTACAAATTCTTCTAAAAGCTGAATTACAAATACCAGCCATAGGTGCTAAAACAATTTGGTTTTCTATTTGAACATCACCAATATTCCATTTCACATAATCACATCCAAAAGTATATTTAAACGGTATTCATATTATAGTACATCTTATAAAATTTAACAACATTATAAATTCTCTTTTGTTTTTATTTAGTCATTATATAAAAAAAGAAAACATCTTTATGTTTACTTGTTTAAAAAATTATTTTACTTTTTTCTTTAAAAGATCTCTTATTTCTTCTAATAATATAGCTTCATCACTTTTCTTAGGTTCTTCTTGTTTAACTTCTGCTTTTTTCTGAAATTTACTAAATAATCTTACCATAAAGAAAATACAAAATGAAATTATAAGAAAATCAATAATAGACTGTATAAATGATCCATAAGCAATTTTAGCATCATAAAACTTTATACTTAAATTAGTAAAATCTAACCCTCCAAGAAAAACACCTACAATTGGCATTAAAATATCATTTACTAAACTAGTAACAATTTTACCAAAAGCACTACCAGCTATAACACCAACAGCCATATCAACAACATTACCTCGAGAAATAAATTCTTTAAATGCCGTTGCTTCTCCTTTTAATTTTTTTAATTCTTCTTTACTTTTCTCTTTTAATTCTTTCTTTTTCACTTCTATTTCACTTCCTACTAACTATTATAAAAATAATTTTTTAAATTTCAAGAAAAAAATACTGATAAAATCAGTATTCTTTATACATCTAACTCTTTTAAAAGTTCAGCTTTGCTTTTTTTAGAATAGTTTTCGATACCTTTTTCTTTAGCAAGTTCTCTTAATTTAGTAATAGACATAGCCTCTAAATTATTTTCATCATCTTCAGGCATCTTTCCATTTTCAACTAAATAATCAATTTGTTCTTTTGTTAAAGTTTCATATTCTAATAATGCATCAGCAATCAATTTTAATAAATCTTTATTTTTCTTAATAATTTCTGTTGCTTTTTTATGACAATCATCAATAATCTTTCTCATTTCCATATCAATTTCATTTGCCACTTCATTAGAAAAATGTTGAGTTTTATTATAATCTCTTCCAAGGAATACACTTCCAGCTTGTTGTTCAAATTGTAAAGGACCTAAATCACTCATACCATATTCAGTAACCATTGCTCGAGCAATTTTTGTAGCTTTTTCAAAATCGTTATGGGCACCTGTTGTTATTTCTCCAAAAGTTATCTCTTCTGCAGTTCTACCACCTAACAATCCTGTAATTTCTTCTAATAAATCTGTCTTTGTAGAACACATTTTTTCCTCAGTAGGTACCATCATATTATAACCACCTGCTGAACCCCTAGGAATTATTGTAACTTTTTGAACATCACTAGCATTTTTTAATTTTAAGCCAATTACTGCATGTCCTGCTTCATGGTAAGCAACTAATCGACGATCATTTTCACTATATTTATGTGAAGTTTTTGCTGGTCCCATTAACACACGATCAGTAGCTTCATCTATTTCACTCATCGTAATTTCTTCTTTATCACGTCTTACAGCTAATAAGGCAGCTTCATTTAATAAATTTTCAAGATCGGCACCACTAAATCCAGGTGTACGACGAGCTAAATTTCCTAATGTAACACCTTTAGCTAAAATCTTATTTTTAGCATGAACCTCTAATATTTCTTCACGACCTTTTCTATCTGGTAAATTAACAGTTATTTGTCTATCAAATCTTCCAGGTCTTAATAAAGCAGGATCTAAAACATCAGGCCTATTAGTTGCAGCTATAATAATTATTCCTTCATTAACCCCAAAACCATCCATTTCTGTTAGTAATTGATTTAGTGTTTGCTCACGTTCATCATGTCCTCCACCTAAACCAGTTCCTCTTTGTCTTCCAACAGCATCTATTTCATCAATGAAAATTAAACATGGTGCATTTCTTTTTGCTTGTTGAAACATATCTCTAACACGGCTGGCTCCAACACCAACAAACAATTCTACAAAATCTGAACCACTTATAAAATAAAATGGAACATCTGCTTCTCCAGCAACAGCCTTAGCTAATAAAGTTTTACCAGTTCCTGGAGGGCCAAATAATAAGACTCCTTTAGGTATTCTAGCTCCAAGTTTTTGAAATTTTTTTGGATTTTTTAAAAAATCTATTAATTCTTTAACTTCTTCTTTTTCTTCTTTTAAACCCGCAACATCTTTAAATGTAACCTTATTATTGTCACTACTTAAACGAGCCTTACTTTTTCCAAAGTCCATTGAACTCTTATTACCTGCAAGTTGTCTATTAAAAAACCAAAATCCTAAAACTAAAATTAACAACAAAGGTAATATATTTACTAAAATATATAAAAATGAAGATGCATCAGGATCTGGAGTAGTAGTAAATTTAAAACTCTGAGTTTCACTAGCTTTAACAATCTTTTTCATAACCTCTTCACTTAAAGGAAGACGTGCAAAAAATGATTCATTATCTTTATAACCTTTTAATTTACCTGTTGCTTCATAAGTATATGCATTACCTCTTGTAACAATTTCTAATTCTGTTATTTTTTCTTTATTTAATTTTTCAATAAATTCATTATATGTTAAAACATTAATATCCTTATTTAAGACATTAAATACATAAATTATTCCTAGCATAATTATTGCTAAAAATAAATATGGTAAAAGACCTTTTTTTATAGTTTTCTTATTTATGTTATTATTCACTGAATTTCCTCCTTAAATATATTTCAATATTATATCATAACTATCATTCTTTTTTTTGTCAAATTTTGATTTTTTTAATCCTGGAATCCATACTATAACCCCTTTCGAATCAACAACTATGGGCCATATTTCCCTTTTATCTAAAGAAATTTTTTTATCAATAAAAATATCTTTAACTTTTTTTGAACCATTTAAATTCTTTACTGCAATTCTATCTCCTATTTTTCTAGTTCTAATTATTAAAGGTAATGTTATATCTTTACTATTTAATCTACATATATTATTACTGTTATCTTCACAAGTATTTACTTTTTCTATTTTATGATTATTTGGTAAAGTTACATAATTATCAAACTCTATTTCATAAGAAGTAATCTCCTCAGTTACCCTTTTTAATTCTAACATATTATATTTTTTACAAGCAATAACTTCATTAGGCAAATTAACAAAACAATTAGCCTTATTACTTTTTAATAAATTAAAAATTAAGTTTAAATGTCCATCATTAACTAAAATTAAATCATCTTGATAAAATTCACTTAATAAATAATAAATAATTTCTTTTTGAATATACTCATCTTCTAATAAAAACTTATCTATTAATATTTTTTGATTTTCACACACTCTTTTTAAAGCTTTATTTCTTTCCTTTATAATAAATTTATCTGCTTCATTTAATGATTTACTATATTTCAAAAATTTTAAATGAACATCCCTTTCTTCTTTCTTTAAAAAGGGCAAAATATATTTTCGATAACGATTTCTAGTATACTTATCTTTTTCATTAGAACTGTCAATATAATATTTAACATTATTTTCTTTATCATATTCTTCTAATTGTTTTTTAGTAAAACTTACTAAAGGTCTTACTATTTTATAATCACCCATATCAACGATATCTCTAAAACCACTATAGCCACTTAAATTTGAACCTCTTACAATTCTCATCAAAATTGTCTCCATTAGATCATCTCCATGATGTGCTGTCATTAAATAATTAGCTCCATATTTATGAACGACCATTTCAAAGAAATTATATCTTATATTCCTAGCTTCATTATGAAAATTATCATCTCCATATTTTTCTATAGTCATCGATTCAAAAATAAGTTTATGTTTTGTACAGTATTCTTTCATAAATAAACTTTCTTCATAGCTTTCTTTTCGAACATTATGATTAACATGGGCAACAATTAAAGATAAATTATATTTACTTTGTATTTTAATTAGCATATCCAATAAGGCCATAGAATCTGGTCCTGTAGAGCAACCAATTACAATTATATCATTATTATTAAAAGAAAAATAATCATCAATCTTAATCATAGTGCCTCCTGTACAACTAACATTTATTATAACAAAACCCTTAATTTTAGTAAACTTTTTTAAAAAATTTAAATAAAAAAAAAGAAAGCTAATCTTCTTCAGGTATTTTTAAAATAAATTCTCCATCTTTTGAATATAAATACTTTTCACGAGCATAGCGAGCAATATAATCAGGATCCTGAAGTTTATCAGCATCAACCTTTAATTTATCCTCTTCTTCTTTTAAAGCTATCAACTTTTTATCTAGTTGCTTTTTTTCTTGGTATTTATCATAAATCTCTATCCAATATTTTCCAATAGTAAGTGTCATAATTAATATAATGGCTATTGACCCAAGTCCTAAAATAAGCATTCTTCTTTTTTTCTTAATTTTACTTTTTTTAGCCATTTTCTTCACCTACCATTCCACCATATATTGTACATCTAAAATCTTTAAACTTCAATAAATTAAAAGCACTTTACTTTTTTTTGACATTAAAAATTTTATCTTCAACTATCCACCCAATAAAAATTAAAAATAAGAAATGAGGATGTAAAATTCCATTATTTATATATTTTATACTAAAAAAGTATATTAAAGCCATAATAAAAAAAAAGAAAAAATTAAAAAGTATTCTTTTACGCATACTTATAAGAAACAAAAACTTATAACATAATTTTACAAAAATGCCAAAAAAAACACCAAAAAAGAAAGAAAAAATAATACTATATATCTGTAATCTTAAACTCATTATTTAAATAACCGACTAATTATACTTTCTTCTTTATTTTTTTTGCCATTTTCTTCAACATAATTAATTGAATTAATTAATCCTTTAATCGTAACATGACCTTGTAAAGTATCAAGTTTAACTAATTCTAATCCTTCTCCTTTAATTATTTGATATCCCATAATAGTTTCTAAAATAAATTGTGAATTATCAAAATTTTCTATTTTTTTTACTCCTGTTATAACTAAGTTCTTTCTTTCTAATAAACTAATACTATGATTATAATTATTTATACTATTCTCTTGTTTATCCATATTATCCTCCCACTAAATAATATGCACGACAAAAGATAATTATTCAAAAAAAAAGATGCCCTAGCATCTATTCTTCATCTTCTTTTGATACATCTTCTGCGTTCTTATAAGCATCTAAAATAGCTTCTTCAAACATAGAACGTACTTCTGGATTAATTGGATGAGCAATATCACGATATCCACCTGTAGCAGTCTTTCGGCTAGGCATTGCTATAAATAGACCGTTGTCTCCTTCAATAATACGAATATCATGTACAGCAAAACTGTCATCAAGTAATACTGATGCAATTCCCTTCATACGAGATCCTTCTTTTTCAATTTTACGTACATTTACTGATGTAATTTTCATAAGAATTTTCCTCCCTCATAAAGTATCTAGTACTTTATAACTCCATTCTATAATAATTTATTAGAAATTGCAACAAATTTTTTAAGAAGTATTAATCAAGAATTTCTAAATTATCAATAAGTAAATCACTATAACTAAATGATCTAATTTTAGAATCATTCAAAGTTATTACAAAAATAGCCGGATAAACACCTGTAATTGTTCCTTCAAACTCTTCAGTTTGATTTCTGCTCCCTTTAAATCTAAAGCTATGTTCTACTCCCTTATTATCCGAAACATACTTTTTTACCATACTTATTGTCATCTTGGATACCCCACATACATAGTACCATTAGTTATAATTCCACCTATCCCATCACTACCATATTTTGTTTTTTCAATTAAACTAATTAAATCAATACTTTGATTTCTATCCGATAAAGCTAATGAGGAAGCTATAATAGCTGGATCTAAAGCATGAATATTAATTCTTTTAGGACTAGAAGCAAAATTAGCTCCTGCTTTAATTAATTCTTCATAATTAGATTGACATGCCCCTGCTATAACAATTAATTTATCTTGACTCTTTTCATATTTTCTTATCTCTCTAATAGCCGCAATAAAATTACTAGTATTTTGGTAATTATCCAAATTATTTTTGTCTTTTTTCTTTGAATAAAAAGCATCATGTCCAGTAATTACTACTATATCAGGACGATATTCTTTTATAAGACCTAACACTTTATTTGACATTTCTACCTCAGCCAAAGTAAGACCATTAGCTTTAACACCCATACTATCATAAAAACTCATACATCTTTCTAAATATTCTTCATCTCCATCTGCTGACCTTTGATAAGTAAATACGTGTGTTTTAAATAAAGGCAACTCTTTGCCATCATGTAGATTTAAGTAATTTTTCGGTCTCTCATATAACTTCTTTACTTTTTCATTTATCAACCTTTTTATTGCTTTTCTTTTATCCTGTTCTTTTATTTCAGGTTCCTGCGATAACCTTAAATACAGAATAACCTTAGAGTCATTTGTTAGTTCCATAATTTACCTCCCTTTCTAACCTTTTATATATGCGACTTCTTGTGCCACTCTAATATATGATGCATTTTCTCTAATCATACATTCTCTTAATACAATTTTATTTTTTTAGGATCTCCTAATCCAAATTTATATGATATTTTTAATGTATTATCACTATAAACTACAATTTCTTTTATCAAATCTCTAACAACATTATTGATAAATTCATCATGATTTATAAATTTATTATATTTATCAATCAATTCTTCTTTTCGTACTTTTTCATTTTTTGACTCCATTATTTCTTTTAGCATTTGCTCGGATTGTTCTTTTTGTTTTACTTCTTCCTCTTTTCGTTCAATGAACTCATTTAAAGTTATTTCTCCTGTAGTCTTTTTTAAATACAGATTTCTAATATTAGCATTATGAAATTCAATATCTTCCTTTAAATTAGATATTTTCAAATTGGGTCTTTCACTTTTTAATATATCCTTGGTTGCTTTAGAAACAATCTTTTCTTCATCAACATAATTATCGATGATATCCTTCAAATTTTCTTTAATTATTGTTCTTAATCGAGAATCTGCTATTTTTCTGTTTTTACACCGTTTTCTATCAACAACTTTCGTACATTCAAAGTAGTATTGTACTTTTCTGTCTTTTTTTTGAACTCTACACGCTGTCATTATCCTTCCGCAAGTACCACAAATAACTAAACCACTGAATAAACCACAATAGTCATTTTTTTCCCTTCTTTTCGTTTGCCTTAATCTACTATTAGCAGCTTCAAATAGCTCATCAGATATAATAATCGGATGACAATTCTCTATTGCTTCTCTATCTCTTATAGGTATTACTTGTCTTTGCTTTTGATGATAATCTTGCTTACTTGATTTTCTTTTAACAATTCTTCCCGTATAAGTTTTATTTTTGAGTATTCTATAAACAACCTTGTTAGACCAATCATAGTAATATTTTTTATTTTTGCTTGGTGTCATTTTCATATGAATAACAGGTGGTATAACTTTATCCTTATTAAGCTCATCTGCTACTTCCTGCCTAGTCTTACCACTTGCTACTTCAGTAAAAATCCTTTTTACTACTTTAGCAGCATCTTCATCAATTTCAAGAAACCTTTTATCTTTAATTTTCTTAATTTTATATCCATAAGGTGCCATAAATCCAATAAACTGTCCTTCTTCTGTTTTTGCCATTGCTACCTGTTTTCTTTTTACGGATGCCTCTTTAACATATCGGTCGTTAATTAAAGAACGTATACCTAACATTACCTCTTGTTCATTATCTTGAGGATTATTACTATCAAAGCAATCATTGATAGCAATATATCTAACATTATTTTTAGGAAAGTATTCGCTTATATAATATGCAGTTTCTAAAAAGTTTCTTCCTAATCTGGACATATCTTTTGTTATAACTATGCCAATTAAACCATTTTCAATATCTTCTTTTAATCTTTCAAATCCAGGTCGATCAAAAGTTATTCCCGAATACCCATCATCAATATATTCTCTATCTACTGTCAAACCCATACTTTTAGCATAAGATTTTATAAAACCTAATTGATTATATATGCTAGATGAATATTCACTTTCTTTAACAAAATCTTCTTGAGATAATCGCCCATAGGAAACAGTTAATCGATTATCCATATTTAACCTCATTCAAATTAAAATTAAAGAAAATTTTAACTGACTTATCTTCATGTATTTCTATTCTATTAACAAATGTCCTTAAGACTTCCTTATCGGGATTCTTTGCATTTAAAAATTCATTGATGTATTTCCTTTTCGTTTTTTCATCTGTTAGAATATTTTTGGCTTCACTTACTGATATTTCTAAATCTACTATTTTTTCTGCACAATTTTTTCTATCTTTCTCTAGGTCACTTTTTATTCCAAAAAATTCCTCATTAGAAATAATATTATTTGCTCTATCCTTATATAAATCACTAATAACCTTATCAATAGTTATCATTTTTGATTTATATTCTTTTAAATTAGCTTCATATTCGCTTAAAACATTCAAATCACATAATGATGTTTCATATTTTTTTTCTAAAGATTCATTATTAGAATATTTGATTAAGATAGTTCTAATTTCCTTTAAAACAAGTTCATTCAGATCTTCCTCTCTATAATAATGCATTGTACATACGTGATTACGATATGTTGCATAAGTTCTGCACAGATATATAGGAGTAATTTTTGTAGAGTCGTTCTTTCCTTTTACTCGTCGTACTAACATAGTCTTACCACATTCGCCACAAACAACTAATCCTTTTAACAAGTAATCATATTGTCTATGACGTGTATCAGTCTTTCTTTTAGGAGTATTAACCTTTTCAAAAAGTTCAGTAGAAACAATTTGAGGTAATGCTCCTTTTTTTATTATCCACTTACTTTTTGGTAGTAGTCTTTTCTTTTTTGACTTCAAGCTCACCCTTTCATATTTTCCTTGAATCAAAGTTCCTATATATACTTCATTTTCTAATATATGTTTAACAGAAGATGCCTTCCATATATTCGTAGTCACCGTGACTTTTTTCATTTTTTTACCTCTATAAACGTCAGGAGGACTAATCCCATCGTTTGTTAAAATTCTTGCTATCATCCCTTCCGATTTTCCACTATCTTTTAATTCAAAGATTTTTTTAACTATTGGTGCAGCATACTCATCAATAACAAGTAGCTTATTATTTTCCTCTGATCTTTTATAACCAAAAGGAACAGAACTACCTACAAATTCTCCTTTTTTCATCATATCGTGTCTAACACTTTTAATTTTTTTTGATATATCTTTTATATACATATCATTGATAACTGCCTTAAAAGGAATTATATCTTCTACCCCATTAGGAGTTAAAGAATCATAATTATCCAATATAGCAATATATCTAACATTATGTTCTGGAAAATATTTAAACACATAATTACCAG
This sequence comes from uncultured Bacilli bacterium, assembly GCA_947630105.1. GTDB lineage: Bacteria > Bacillota_I > Bacilli_A > RF39 > UBA660 > CANRGD01. The sequence goes on from CANRGD010000001.1 coordinate 26,058, forward strand.
TCTCTATAAACTCTCTACCTAATCTAGACATATCCTTTGTAATGACGCAATCAATTACTCCGTTTTCAATGTCATTTATTAGTCGACGAAATGCAGGTCTATCAAAATTTCCACCAGAGTATCCATCATCAACATAGTAATCATATATTTCAATATTGTTTTTCAAAGCAAAATCTTTTATAAAGGCTCTTTGATTTTTGATACTTATACTTTCGTTATTTTTATTGTCATCTTCTATCGAAAGCCTTAAATAACCTCCTGCTTTGTATGTTTTATCAGTTAAGTAATTTATCATTTTCACCCTCCCTTTATTCCTAACTAACTCCACATAACACAGTCATTATAAATTACTTATCAATTTATTCCCAATGTGCAAATTTATTGATATTTTGTATTTTGCAGTGTTGACTTCAAATATCTTTCAAATGCCTCTAAAATTTTTTCACTAATTGTTGGAGCATTTTCATCAAAAACACATATAACTAATTCCTTGCCTTTATCCATGGTATTCCTCCTCTTTAAATTTATGAATATTTTCTTAATTAATGAACAAAAAATTCCTTAATATTTTACATAAGTTAAATTTTTTACCATTGATTTAAAATGTTATAGTAAAATAAATATTGAAAACAAAAAAGCAAACTCACCTTTATAGAATTTGCTCATTTACTCATTTCCTATTTCTTTTCAATAATATCGTATGTAAATTAAATACTATATAATTATTTTAAATTATAACCTAACTTTTCTAATTCCATATTTGCAATATATGATAATTCTTCTTTTGAAAGTTCATCAATTTCATAAAAATCAGCACCAAGTGAATCATCATTTTGATCATCAATCTTAACATTTCTTTTTATTTGTCCATCATATTCTAACACTTTGTAAAAAACACCAACATGGTGACCTTTTATTATAACATCTTTATAAGGCCATTCAAAAGTAACCGAATCAGCATCAAATAATTCATGCTTTTTTACTTCTATACCAACTTCTTCTACTAACTCTCTTTTTAGTGTATCTTCTGGTCTTTCACAAAATTCAATCGTACCACCAGGCAAATCTAACTTTCCATCATATGGACCACCAGATTTTTTTATCAATAAAATCTTACCTTCATTTACTATTAAAGCATAAGCTCCCAATTGTTTGTATTCTTTATATTTCTCCACCTTCATCGCTCCTATTTAGCATCATTATATCATATTATTTCTTTAACACATAACTAAATTTATTTTTATCATTTTTATGATTATCTTCCCAATCAAAACTTACCTCTTGCTCTCTACAATAATCACAAAAAGGTATAGGTTTATTTAATTTTTCAATTGCTTCCCAACCATCAGTAATATCATTAATTTTTACATAATCGTCGTCAGAAATTTCAAAGTTTGTTCCATACTTTTTATTAAGAATATCAATTAATAAAGGATAATAACATTTTGAAATTTTTCCATCTCTTAAAAACCTACAAAATCTGCCATAACAAATTTCACTAGCAAAATTATTCTCACTTTTCTTTTCTAGGGATAATCTTGTCTGAAATTGTTTTATAACTTCTGGTTCTTTAAAATAATCATCATTAATTAAGTATTTAATATTATATTTTTTTAATGTTTCTTCAATACTTTGTATTTTTTCATATGTAGGTTTATATAAGGAAATAGAAATCATTATATTATTATCTGATATTGTTTGCAATGTTTCATTATCCAATCTATCAATTAACAGACCATTTGTTACAATAACAATTCTAGATTTTTTTAAAATATTTCTAGCTATTTTAACTAATTCTGAAATTTTTGGATGGAGAAAAGGTTCTCCCCCTAGGATTCTAAAATTATATAGAAAAAATTTATCAGATACCTTTTTCAAATCTTCTTTAAATTTATTTACATCAACATAATTATTATCATAAATATTTGAAAAATGAGCACAACCTTTACAATTTAAATTACATTGATCAACAATATTCATCTCTAAATAATTTAAAAAAGGAATATTAAAATCAATCTTTTCAAGGTGTTGATATAAATCTTCTATAGTATTTGGATTAGAAAATAAAATTTCCTCACTTACTACATACACATTCAAATATTCATGCTGTTTTAAATAAGTAATTGTTTCTCCTAATATCATAGGCTTTTTTGTAATAAATATATTACTATCTTTATCTATGTTAAAATATTCATCAACACCAATGGTAGGAATATCTCTATAGATATTTTGTGGCAACCTTTTATTATCATTAGAAATTTTTAAAAAACCATCAATTGGAATATGAAATTTTTCTAATATTTCGGCTGTTTCAGCTGCAAAAGGTCCTGTACCAAAAATGAAATTATTTGCCATACTTATCACCTGCTTTCTGATAAACCTTAGGATGCTCTAAAGAAGCAATTCTAAAATTTAAATTTTCATACATCCAATCAAATTTTCCATATTGTTTCAATTCACAATCAACAATCATCTTTAATATTACGTACATTCTATAAATTTCTATTCTATTTAATTCTGATGAATTAAGTGATGATTTATTAAAACCCTTCAAAAAATGAGAACTCATTTTACCATCAATAGTATGAAAATAAAATGTCATTAACTCATCACAATAATACAAATCTGTAAAATCAACTATACCAGAAATATTACCTTCATTAACAAGAACATTGCCATCCCATATATCTGTATGACTTAAACATAAATTTGTTATATTATTAAGATTTTCCTTATTTGATGATATTACATTTATAATTCTTTCATACATATTTTTTCCTAAATCCATATTTTTAGTAGATGCATCATTTAATAATAATTGAAATAAATTTAATACAAACTCAAAATTATCATTAAATCTTTTCTCAGGCTGACTAGGTAGAAAAAATTCATTACCTTTTAACATACATATTTTAGAGCTAAAAAAGCCAATCTGATATTCTATCTTTTCAATTTCTTTTGAAGTTAACTTTTCCTTGCATTGTAAAAAATTATTTCCTGGTATATAACTCATAAAAAAGTAAGGCTCTTTACAAATATTACTAGTATCACTATATCTTAATAATCTAGGAGATGGAAAATCTATTGTTTCCATTTTCTTTAACATTTCGGATTCCCACCATAAAATATTTCTATCTACGGTTATCATTTTACTTTCATCTTTAGGTGCTATTTTAAGAACGACTTTATTACCATCATCATCTATTAAATATACTGCATTTTTCATTCCACCACTTAATTTCATAATATTTAATTTATTGGATTTTTTTTGAAATGATTCTTCATACATTAATTTAATTATTTCTTCTGATTGATAATTTTTTACGGAAGAATTATTATTTGTTTCCATTTTTGGCTCCTTGATATCCTTTTATGTATTTTTTACAAACTTCGTTAGTATATTGGAATTCATCATTATCTACTGTTAAATGAAAAATATTATCATAAGCATAATTAGATATTTTATGTTTATAATACTTTCTAATAAACGATTTTAAATTAGCAACTTCCTCAAACATAAAACCTTTCATTTTATTAAAATACATATAATTTGATACTTTTACCAGCATATTTAATATTACTATTGTATTACTATCATATTTATCAATCAAAGTACTTGCTTTTATATATGGAATTCCTTCAAATTCATGATTATCTTCATAAATTGCATTTATAAACTCACTATACTTATCCTTTAAATCAATTGGTATACATTCTTGTATTGATACTTTTTCACCAATAAGGCCTACTGCTTCTTTCATCATATTCTCATCTAAAGAATTCCATAAAATACCTATACAAGGTAATTCTATTGATGGCATTTTATTCTTATCTATTTTTCCATCTTCGATTAAAGTATTTATAATTGATAATACTTCATCTAATTTTCTAAACTTCTTAACATTATTTGCTGTTAATAGTAAATTCATTAAATTATTTATCACATCCTGTAATTCTTTTTTAAATTCATCTTTTTCTAAAATACCTTCTTTGTGGTCTCTCATATAATTCCTAATAATATGAACCAAACTATTATATAATATTTTTTCAGCAGCATCTCTATACTCTTCCCCTTGAGATAGAACTTCTTCATATTTTTCTTTTCCCCAATCTTGAAGTGTAAATAATTCAGATGATATTTTATTACCTGTTAATGATACAGATTTTCTTTTAACATAGTGATAAAATGGTATATTAACAAGTGCAAATGATTTATCCTCCTTACACAATCTGTAAATATAATCAGAATCTTCTTTAAAACAAGTTTTATCAAATCTAATATTTCTAATAGAAGAAAGTTTATATAACTTATCCCAAGCAGGAATCAATATTGTTGCATCCGAATATGCATTGATTAAATCTAAATGACCCTCTACTAATTTAACTCCTTTTTGTTCACAACTTACATCTTTAATATCACCATTTTTCATATGAATATAAAAACTACTTTCACATACATCTGCATTTGTTTTTTCCGCGGTTTTCATTAGGGTTTCAATCATAGAATTTTCAACATAATCATCAGAATCAAAAAAACATATATATTCTCCTGTTGCTAACTCTATTCCTTTATTTCTAGTCTCAGCAAGTCCACAATTTTGCTGATGAACAACTTTTATTCTACTATCCGCCTCGGCAAGTAAATTACATATTTTTAATGAATCATCTGTTGAGCCATCATCAATTAAAATTATTTCTAAATTTCTATAAGTTTGATTTGTTATACTTTTAATACAACGTACCAAATAATTAGATGTGTTATATATAGGTACTACAACAGTAACTTTTTTATCATTATAAATATTATAGTCAATATATTCTTGTAATTTATCTTTCCAATCACTATCAGTATCATTTATTTTTAAATGATAAAAAGAATCATTATAAGTTGACTCAATACTTTTAACTCTATATTTTTGTAATAATTCCATTCCATTATCTAAACAGCTATGATACTGATTAGAATTTGCTTTTATTACTAAATTACAATTACTAAAAATATATGAATCTTCTAAATTAGAATAATTAATAACAACTATATCATTCTTCCTAAAATGAGCTAAATTTGCCATTATTTCATCATCCACTTTATTTCTAATTTTCATAAAATATAAAATCTTTGAATTATAATTCATATTTTTTTCTTTATCGTAATAATTATCCTGTTCTAAAATTTTTTTTAGTATTTGATCTACATCTAAATACTTAAATGAATAATTTTCAATTAAATACTCTGCAATTTCCTTTCCTACTCTATTATTACCGGTAATTCCTACAATCACTGATAAACACCCCCAAAATTATCAAATATACTAGCATATTCCCCCATATTTTGTCAATTAAATGTCCAAGGAATCACAGAGTTCATTCTTATATTAAATGTTTTAATTAAAGTGTTTTATTTTTACTAGATTCTTATTCACAATCTTTTATAAATTTTTTTATATAGTCTATACATCTTAGAGAAATATATCTTTCTTTAACATCTGCTATCCAAATTACTTTACAATTAGATATATTTTCAACCTTTCATTCTAAAAAAAGATATGTATAGCAAAAAAAAGAACTTAAATTTATTAAATTCTTGTTATGTTTTATTAGTTAAGAATATATCAATTTTATTTACTTAAGAAATGTCACCCCTCCTTTTGAGTGAAGAATCTTTTAAATTTTTTACCTATTTTTTGGCATTTTTGAGATTTTTTATGAATTTTAAAGTTTAGTATTTCCCTATTTTATAAGGGTTTGCGAGTGGTTATTTAATTTAATGTCAGCGTCAATATGTAATATTTTTCCTGGTATATAAAAATATTTATTTCTATCCATTTCTAAACTTCTTAAATTACTTTCTATAATTTGTTTATCCTCAGCCTTTCCTTCTGTATTAGCAATCACTAAATCGTTAATATCACTATCCGCATAAAGTCTTAAATCAACACCTTTTAACAAAACACTATTTTGATTAATTTCAATGATTTTAAATAAAATATCATGTTGATGAGAAATTCTAGTAACATAATCACCTATATTAAATTGCAATAACATCATCTCCAGTAAAAGTTTATGATAAAAAAAAAGAAATAGTCCAAAACTATTTACTTAATTCATTAGCAATCTCAATAAAAATACTATAATCTAATTTTTCAGCTCGAACATTCAAATCATATCCATGTTTAATTAAAACTTTTTCTATTTTTTCTAAATTATAAGATTTTAAGTTATTTTTTATTGTTTTTCTCTTAAATTGAAAACTATCTTTTACTATCTTTTCAAATAATGTAAAATCTTTTACAAATAATTTTTCTTTTTTCTCAGTAAAAGAAATAACCACACTATCAACATTAGGCTCAGGAATAAATTGTTTTCTAGAAACTGCAAATTCTTTTTTTATATCAAAAAAATAATTTAAAAATACAGTAATAGAGCCATATTCTTTACAACCACATTTAGTAGAAAATCTATCACCAACTTCTTTTTGTACCATCATCACTACTTTTTCAAAGTGTAACTTACTTTTTATAATTTTTAAGATTATAGGTGTAGTTATATAATAAGGAACATTACTCACAAAAAATAACTTTGAAAAATCATATTTTTTTATGTCTTTTTCTAAATCTGAATTTAAAAAATCTTCAAATAATATATCTATATTTGAATATCCTAATAACTTAGAATTTAGTTCTTCTTCTAAATCTTTGTCTATCTCATAGGCTAAAACATTTTTAGCCTTGCTTGCTACTTCTTTTGTTAAAATTGCTCCTCCAGGTCCAACTTCAATTACTAAAGAGTTTTTATCAATATCACAACTATTCACTATTTTTTTAACGATATTAACATCTTTTAAAAAGTTCTGTCCCAATTTCTTTTTAAACTTAACATTATATTTCTCCATACCTCACCACTACCCTATTATAATTCATAAAAAAAGAAAATACTAGTTATACCTTTTTTCTTTCTTTCTCAAAACTAAAGTCGCTTTTATTAAATCGAATAAAACAACAATTCCAATTGGTATTAAAATACTTATTAAAAACCCAGAAGGTTTAGATACAAATTTTTGAATATAACCAATTTTTGGAATTTTTAAAATAACTTTTCCATAAATATCTTCTTGTTTAACAGTTGAATTATCTCTACTCTCATTATTATCACCTTTTGTTATAAATTCATAATTCCCATTTTCTAAAAATTGTTTATCGACAACTCTATGAGTTATAGTAAGTCCTGAATATTCATTATCAGTAGATAAAAAAGTTATAATATCTCCTTCTTTTATACTATTTTTATTAACTCTTTTAACTATAACTGCATCATTAATCTTAATTGTTGGTACCATACTTGGAGATACAATTATATAAGCACTAAGTAATGGAGATTTATAATTACCTGTTTTAACATTAAAATATAAATCACCAAAATAAAAAAGTAAAAATAAACATAAAATTATCATTAAACTAAGTATTGCTAATAAAAAAGCCTTTGTTAAAAAATAAGTCCAAAAAAAAGTTTTTTGTAAAAAAGTCATTTCTACTTCATCTAAATTTACTCTAATTTGTTTTGCCATTGAACTCATTTTATCAAACCTTTCTTATAATCATTATAATACTAAATTTAAGAAAAAAATATCTTAAAAATATAAAAAGCAAATGCTTTACACATTTGCTTTTAACTAGCTTTACCTGTAACTGAAACAGAAACTTTATAATTATTTAATGCCCCCGTAGCAGTTACTGCTTTGTCAGATAACCATAATCTTAATCTATAATTATCAACGCTATCTTTATTTTTAGTTTGTTTTACTAAAACCATAGCACCTTTTTTAGTTCCTAATTTTGTAGTTTTATCTAATTTTTTATAAGCTGAAGGTTCCAAAATTGTAACATAACTTCCACTTTTTTGTTGTTCTAAAAAAATTCTAATATCTTCATCTTTAATAGATGATTCATTTTCAACTTTTGTAATTGCTAATTCATAATCAATATTAGACGCTTCATCTAAAGTAGTTTTTACACTAAAATCAAAATATTGATTCAAACCATCTAATTTTTTACCATCAGCATCTAATAAAGGCATTGCATTAAGCAAAGAAAAAGTATTATCATTACCACTATATAATAAAGCTACATCACCACCAGCTAAATTTTCATTCACTTTACCTTGATTTTTGTCAAACATCGTAAAAAGTCCTATTAATATAACAGTAAATAAAATACAAACTAATAAGATAAATATTACAAATTTTTTAGATACTTTATTGTTTTCTTTCATATTTAATCAAACCTCTCTAACTTTTATTTTAAAAGAAAAACTTTGTTGTTCCCTAAGTATAATGTAAGAATCTGAAACCCATACTCTTAAATTAAAATACTGTTTTTCCCCTTTTTTTATTACTCCACTATATAAAATTTTATTTCCTGGTAAACTAAGTGAAACTTTCAAATCATTATAACTTGGGATAATATTAGTATTAAAACCATTTACCGGATTATCATTATTATCTGTTAAATAAAGCTTTAAATAATTTGAATTTAATTCATTACTAGAATCTTCCTTAACTAAATAAACTTCATATTTGGTAGTTTTATTTGAACTTAAAGTAAATTTTAAATGGCCTAACACGTTATCATCTACACTTTCTAAATCAGTTGTTTTACCTATTTCATCAGAAATAGGCAAACGACCTACCATTTTTATTTTATTACTGCCATCAAATTTAATTTTTATTTTTCCTGAAGTTTTATTAAAAATTTTTAATACCCCAATAACACTTAAAAATATAATAATTACTATTACCAAAATAGTTATTTTCTTATAATTTTTACTCATTACTAGCCTCCAAAAACACCCTTTTACTATATATAAAAGGGTATCATAAAACTTAATTCAAGTCAAACACTTGATAAGCATTATTTGATGTAATTTTTGCAACTTTTGTAATATCACAGTGACATATATTAGCAATAAACTCAGCTATATATGGTATATATTTAGAACTATTCTTTTTACCTCTCACAGGTTCAGGAGCTAAATAAGGACTATCAGTTTCTAAAACAATATTATCTAAACCTATTTTTTCTATTACTTGGAACAATTTACTGTTTTTAAAAGTTATTACTCCTCCTATACCAAGTTTATATCCCATTGACATATAAATATTAGCCGTTTCAACACTTCCATTAAAACAATGTATTATTCCTTTTAAATCATACTTTTTTAAAATATCAATTGTATCTTTTGTAGCATCTCTACTATGAATAACCACTGGGAGTTTTAATTTTTCTGCTAATTGTAACTGCTTTTCAAAAAGGCTAATTTGTTTTTCTCTATTATCGTTTTTATAGTGATAATCAAGGCCTATTTCACCAATACCAACAACTTTTTTATTATTAGTAATTATTTTTTCTAATGTCTTAATATCACTATCATTTATAATACTAGCATATTCAGGATGAAAACCTAGAGTTAAAAATACATCATTATATTTTTTGGCATATTTAATAGATTCTAAAATACTACTTTCACTACAACCAGAAATTACTATTTTCTCAATATTATTAGCTCTATTTTCTTTAATTACTAAATCAATATCATCATAGTCTTCTTCAGATAAATGACAATGAGTATCTACAAACATCTTATCCTCCTAAAAAGAAAAAAGGAAAAGCTCCTTTATTCTAAAATTCAAATTTTTTTTTATCAATACGTTGAAATAATATTTTAGCTTCATTTAAATTATATTGAGTATCCTCTACATATTTAATATCTTTAACTGTAGTATTCAATTGTTCTAAAATATTTTTACTAGTATCTGGCATAAATGACTCCAATAAAATTGCACAAACTCTAATTGCTTCTAATAAATTGTATAATACAGTCTTCAATCTATCAACTTTTGCCTCATCTTTAGCCAAAATCCAAGGTGTTGTTTCATCAATATATTTATTACTAGCCCTTAAAACATTAAATATTTCTGTAATAGCATCACTAATTTGTAATTGATCCATTTTTTCACAAACTAAAGCATCAAGATTATTTATTTGTTTTATAAAATTCTTATCAACAGTCTCAATAACTTTAGAATTAGTAATGTTCCCATTAAAATACTTATGTCCCATTGAAATAGTTCTTTGTACAAGGTTACCTAAAACATTAGCAAGTTCACTATTTATTTTTTCAATCATCAGTTCATAAGAAATATTTCCATCGCTTGCAAAAGGAATCTCATGCAATAAATAAAATCTAACCGCATCAACTCCAAATTTATCAACTAAATCATCAGCATATATAATATTTCCCTTAGATTTACTCATCTTATCTAAATTCATTAATAACCATGGATGTCCAAATACTTGTTTAGGCATTTCTAAATCTAAACTCATCAAAAAGCAAGGCCAATAAATAGTATGAAATCTAATTATATCTTTACCAATCAAATGTAAATCAGCTGGCCAACGATACTTAAACTCCTCAGTTGAAGAATCAAAATCAAATCCTATATTTGTAATATAATTCGTAAGAGCATCCAACCACACATAAACAATATGCTTATCATCAAAATCTACAGGAATTCCCCATTTAAAAGAAGTTCTAGAAACACATAAATCTTGTAAACCTGGTTTAATAAAATTATTAATCATTTCATTTTTTCTAGCAACTGGTTGAATAAATTCAGGATGAGTTTCAATATAATTTTCTAATTTCTTTTGATATTTAGATAATTTAAAAAAATAAGCTTCTTCTTCCTTTGGTTGTACATCTCTTCCACAATCTGGACATTTTCCATCAACTAATTGACTTTCTGTCCAAAAAGATTCGCATGGAATACAATATAATCCTTTATATTCTCCTTTATAAATATCTCCTTTATCATACATGTATTTAAAAATATGTTGAACAACTTTTTCATGAGTTTTATCCGTAGTTCGTACAAAATTATCATAACTTGTATTCATTAAATCCCATATATTTTTTATCATTGTAGATACTTCATCAACATATTCTTGAGGTGAAACGCCAGCTTCTTTTGCCTTTAATTCTATTTTTTCACCATGCTCATCTGTTCCTGTTTGAAAATATACATCATATCCTTGAAATCTTTTATATCTCGCAATAGCATCAGCTAACACTATTTCATAGGTATTACCAATATGCGGTTTTCCAGAAGTATAAGCAATTGCCGTAGAAATATAATAACTTTTTTTCATTTTACCCTCTCCTAAAAAAAGTTATTATAATATAAGGACGATTTACCGTGGTACCACCTTATTTTATAATAACTTGTATTATACACTATTCTAGTTAACGCCTAGTAGCGATTATTCCTACATATCGAAATAATAGTTCAGAAGCCATATTTTATAATTATTTATTCTCATTTTCACCAACTTGAGATCTCTTCTTCATAAAATTTAAATTATAAAACTCTTCATCAAAACTTTTAAATATTTAAAAATTTATACTATTAATATAACATAAGAACACCTATTCTTCAACTATTTTACAAAAAAATTTCGTAACAAGTTCAACAAGTTTTTCTTCTTTTTCGTTAACTTGATTTTTTTCTGAAAAAATTATAACTAACCCAATAATATCACTATTAACATTAATTGGACTAATTACATATGAATATCTTTCAAATATATCTTTACCAAATTCTACTTCTACAAATGAATTTTCTATAATTCTTTTTCTATCACACATAGTTTTTTCTAAAAAAGATGATATTTTTTTGTTAAACAAGTTACTTCTATTTTTATTACTAATAGCAACTATTTTATCTCGATCTGTAATTAATATATTAACTCCAAAAACACAATTAATAGTATCAACAATTATATTTGATAATTCCAAAAAATTAGAAAAACTCGAATATTTTTTTAAAACTATCAAATCATCATCCTTCAATATTTCTACTTGTTCTCCCGCTTTTATTCCCAATGTTCTTCTTATTTCTTTAGGTATAACAATTCTTCCTAATTCATCAATTCTTCTAACAACACCTGTTGATTTCATAACAACTTTCCTCTCCTTCTACTATACTTAGTTTGGAAAAAGAAACTAGTTTTATACCTATTTATCTAAATCACTATTTAATAATCTTGAATTTGTTAAAGTAAATAAATATCTTTCTGCTTGCTCTTTAACACTATTAATCAAAGTAGTATCTTTAACTAAAACCTTAATATCAAAATTATCTATTAAATTTTTTTGATAATTTCCATTTAAAAATTTAATAATTTCAGTTTTCTGTTTAATAATATCAGCAGAATCTTTAAAAATATCTTCAATATTAGTAATTAGTATCTCAGAAATAGACTCTTTTAATTGATTTTTTAATATTTTCTTTAATTTTTTATTAATTTCATTAAAATCTTTTTTATTTATTTTAATAACATCAGTTACTTTTGATACTTCAAAGTTATTTACTTTATCTATTAAAAATTTCTCACGAACATTTTTTATTTCTTCATAACATTTAGAAACATCCTTTCTATATAAATTCAAGGTTTTATCTAATAATTCTGCATTTAAAATCATTTTATTTTTTTTAGCTACATCTAAAAATTTACTTTTTATAATATCCATAGAATCAAGAGGTGGTTTCTTTATTAAAGATGATATATCTTCATAAATTAAAATATTAGTATTATTTTTAATATTTTCTATAATAGCTTTTTTATAGTTTTCAACATGCTGAATTTTAAATTTTTCTAATGTCTCGTTCATAGAATCCTCCTAGTATTAATTTTAATTTAACAAGCAATAATGATTTAGTCAATAAACTTTCCAAATTTATTATAAATTTTATCTAATAATTCTACTAAATAATAAATTGGATGTTTATCTAATTTTATAGTGTCTAAAACAATAACCATTTTGTTTTCTTTACTTATAAAACGAAACATATTAGTAATATAAAAAGCATCCATAAAAATTTCTTCAGTATTTAATTTTTCAACAACATTTTGTGGAAAAATCATTTCTATATAATTTTTTGTTTGTCTAACTTTTTCTATCTTTAAATTACTTGCTAGTTTTTCAAACCATTCTTCATACATATAAATTATTAAATCTTCATTTATTTTCCCAAATCTATCTTCTAATTCGTATTTAATTTTCTCAAAAGAAGTTTTTGAATCTACTTCATTTATCATCCTATGAATATCAATTTTCAATTCATCTTCTGAAACATAAGAATCATCTATATGAGTCGTAACACTAATTAAAGGTTGAGAATTTTCATTTATGTTTTCTTCTAAAGTCATATCTAGATTTTTTTTCTTACTTACTTCTTCATTTAACATTTTTAAATATAAATCAATTCCAACTGAATCAATAAAGCCTGCTTGCTCACTACCTAAAATATCTCCAGCCCCTCGTATTGATAAATCTCTAGTTGCTATAGAAAATCCACTACCTAATTCAGTAAATTCTTTAATAACATTCAATCGCTTAATAGCCGTTTCTGTCAAAACTTTATAAGGTTGATAAAAAAGGTAAGCATAGGCAAATTTGTCACTTCTACCAACTCTTCCTCTAATTTGATACAACTGACTTAACCCAAATTTATCAGCATCCATAATAATTAAAGTATTAACATTTGGTATATCTATACCAGTTTCAATAATTGTAGTACAAACTAAAATATCATATCTATAATTAATAAAATCAAATATTCTACTTTCTAATTCATTTTTATTCATTTGACCATGAACAATAGTTATTCTTGCATCAGGAACCAAATTCTTAATCCTATTACCTGCTTCCTCTATTGATTGCACACGATTATATAATATAAAAATTTGCCCATTACGTGACATTTCTTTATAAATTGCATCTTTTAAAATTTGATTATTCTCTTCTATTACATAAGTTTGTACAGGATATCTATTACTTGGTGGAGTTTCTATTAAAGAAAGACTTCTAATTCCCACCAAAGACATTTGCAGCGTTCTAGGAATTGGAGTTGCCGTTAAAGTCAAAACATCTACATTTGTTTTATATTGCTTTATTTTTTCTTTATGCATTACCCCAAATCTTTGTTCCTCATCAATTATTAATAATCCCAAATCTTTTAAAATTATGTCATCACTTAACAATCTATGAGTACCAAAAATTAAATCAATTGTTCCGCTTTTTAAACCTTCTAATATTCTCTTAGTTTCTTTAGGACTTGTAAATCGGTTAATTAAAGCAATTGAAACAGGAAAATTTTTAAATCGTTCCTTGGCATTTTCATAATGTTGATTTGACAAAATAGTAGTTGGACATAAAAATAAAACTTGCTTTGAATCTAAAATTGCCTTAAAAGCAGCAACAAAAGCTACTTCTGTTTTTCCAAATCCTACATCTCCACATAATAATCTATCCATAGGAATTGGTTTTTCCATATCTTCTTTAATACTTTTTATAGCTTGAATCTGATCTGAAGTAAGTTCATAAGGAAAATCACTTTCAAAATCATGTAACATATCACAATCCTTTGAAAAAGCAAAACCTTTTTTAGATTCTCTTTCTGCATACAAGGCTAAAAGTTTATCTGCCATATCAGTTACCTTTTTTCTAACCCTAGCCTTCGTTTTTTGCCATTCTAATCCACCCAATTTATTAATTTTAGGTACTAACCCATCTTTACCCGAATATTTACTAAGTAAATCTATTTTTTCAACAGGAATATATATTTTATCAGTACCTTGATATAAAACTTCAAGATAATCTTTACTAATATCATTCAAAGTTAAATTTTTAATTCCATTATAAATACCTATTCCATGGACATTATGAACAACATAATCTCCAATTGATAATTTATCAATATCTTTAATAGCTGTAGTATATTTAAACCTAGTATTATATTTTTTAGTATGTTCTTTAATATTAAACAATTCTTGAGCTGTCAAAATAACAATATTTTTATAACTAAATCCCTTATTTAAAGGTACCTTAATTAAATTTACTTCATTTTCTTTAATATGATTAAAATCAGTTTCCACTACTTTCATATTTAATTTCTTCAAAATAGTTTTTAATTGATATTCCTTTAAACAAATACATATCGTTTTATTATTATTTAATTCATCTCTTATATATTTATTTATAGCTTCAACATTTTCAACTAAATTGCCAATAGATTTTACATTAAAATCTATGCTAGAATTAATATTTTTATTGCTTATTATATTATTAATTGACATATAATAAACTGGAAAATCAACTACTAACTTATAAAAATCAAACATATAATTGCCCAAATAATTAATGTCTTTTGAAGTTTTATAAGAAAAAACATCTTCCATTATTTTAGAATAGCTTACTTCCAATTGATCATAATCTTTAAAAAATGTATAAGGATTCTCTAAATACTCCCCTATATTCATTACTTTTTCAAAATCCGGTAAATATTTTTGTTTTCCAAATTTTTCATCATCAACTTTAGTTGAAGTTAAAAACTCAAAATAAGGTTTAATAACCACTTTTTCGATGTTTTTTATAGATTTTTGAGTATCTGGATCAAAATATCTTATTGATTCAATTTCATCATCAAAAAATTCTATTCTAAAAGGATATTCTTCATCAACTGCAAAAATATCAATTATATATCCTCTAACACCTATTTCTCCTGTTTTATTAACTAAAGTATCCCTAACATAACCACTAGCCAATAATTTTTCAATTAAGAAAGAAGGTTTAACTATATCTCCAACCTTATATTTTAAAATAAAATTTTCATATGTTTTTTTATTTGGTAAATATCTTAAATAACCCATCAAATTTGTAATTATTATTGATTTATCATTTTCCAATATTTTATTTAATGTTTCTAATCTTGTAATTTGCAAATCAGGAGAAATAGCCAAAGCCTCACTAGTTAAAAAATCATCCATTGGAAATAAATATACTTTATCATTATATAAAGAAATGTTTGAATAAATTTGATTAGCTTCATATAAACTATTAACAACAACTAAAATGTTTTTATCATTTTCTATAAAAATTTTATTTAAACAAACACAAAAAAATTCATCGGTAAGCCCCATCATACCCATGTCTTTACTTAAATTAAATTCAATAAAATCATTTAAACGTTTCAACTTTATCACCTGTTTTTTTGATTATATTTATTCATTAATTGATCAAAAGGTAATTTAAAATAATCATCTAACACTTTTTCAATTACAGAAAATAATTCCTCCAACTTATTTTTTTCTTCAGTTGAAAATTTACCTAAAACATAATCCTTAGTTTCAATATTTTTATTATTAGAAATACCTATTTTCAAACGTTTATATTCTGAAGTTTGTAAATTATGTTCAATATTTTTTAATCCATTATGTCCTCCACTAGAACCTCGATTTTTTAACTTAAAATTACCAATATTTAAATCCAAATCATCAGAAATAATTAAAATATCATTAATATCAATTTTAAAATAATCTACAAATTTTTTTACAACTTCACCAGATAAATTCATAAATGATTGAGGCTTCAAAAATATAATATTTTCATTAAATAATTTGCATTGACAATAAAAACTATTAAATTTTTTTGTCCATGCAAATTCACATTTTTTATATTTTAAGTATTTGTCTATTATTAAAAAACCAATATTATGTCTAGTATTTTCATATTCTTCTCCTGGATTACCTAAACCAACTATCAATTTCATATTTTTATCTCCTAATTACCTAATATCACAAGTAATCATTTATTTTTGCTTATGATATTCTTTATATATAATAGATTTTGCTACATTTCGTTCCTTAGCTACTAATTTTATTGCCTCATTCGCAGATAAACCATCATCCATATAAATTTTTATATGTTCATTTATACCCAAATCACTATAATCAACATTGTCTTTATTACCTTCAACAACTATAACAATTTCACCTTTCATATTATCAGTTTTATTTAATAAATTGCTTATATTATCGTGATAAATTTCTTCATGAACTTTAGAAATTTCTCTACTAATTGAAATATATCTATTTCCAAAAATATCCAACATATTTTCTAATGTATTTTTTATTCGATGAGGAGATTCATAAAAAATCATTGTATATTTAAAATTTTGTAAAGATAATAATTCTTTTCTTTGTTTAGTATCTTTTGCATTTAAAAAACCATAAAACAAAAATCTACTAGGATCTATTCCAGCCGAAGTTAATGCTGGTACAAAAGCAGTAGCACCAGGTAAACTAATTACATTAAATCCATTCTTTATAACTTCTTTAACAATAATATAACCAGGATCACTTATAATTGGAGTCCCCTGATCAGTAACTAATCCTATATTTTTGCCACTTTGTAATTTTTCTATTACCATTTTCTTTATTTTTTCTTCATTATGTTCATGACAACTAATTAAATTTTTCTTTAAATTAAAACAATTTAAAAGTTTACTTGTTTCTCTCGTATCTTCACATAAAATAAAATCAACAGACTTTAATATTTCTAAAGAACGTTTTGTTATATCATCTAAATTACCTATAGGAGTTGGAATTAAATATAAACTTGGACTATTATCATAACTTATTTGACTCATTTAGATACCTCCATCAATAATTTTTCATATTCATAAGAATTAGTTCCATCCAAATTTTTAAGTATAAAAGGTTTTTCAATTTTTAAGCCAACTTTACCATTTAATTGACCCTCAATTAATACTAAATTTGATGGTTTCTCAATATTTTCATAAACAAATTGAATTCTTTTTGGCTCGATATTATTTTTATGAAATTCATTAATAATCTCAATTAATCGATCAGTTCTATGAACCATACAAAAATTTCCATCACTTTTTAATATTTTTTTTGCACAACCTAATAATTCACTTAAAGTTAATTCAATTTCATGTCGAGCTATTAATTTTTGCTTACTTAAATTAAAAAAATTTTTGTATTCATTTACCTTAAAAAAAGGAGGATTACAAACTACCAAATCAAATTTATTTAAATTTTTTCCAGTTGCAAAATTTTTAATATTTTCATTTAAAATTATTATTTTATCTTCCAATTTATTATACTTAACTGATTTTATAGCTAAATCACTCAATTCTTTTTGCAACTCAACACCAATAATTTTTTCAGAAGTCCTTAAAGACATAATTAATGGTATTACTCCATTTCCACTACCTAAATCTACAATATTTTTATCTCTTTTTCTTATAGTTGCAAAATTAGCTAACATAATACTATCCAATGAAAATGAAAAATAATCTAAATTTTGATATATTTTTCTATTTTTATATCCTAAAATATCATTTAATACTACCACTATTAATCTTCCTTTGAAAGTTCAATAATTTCTTGATTTTTTAATTCAACTTTATAAGTTTTTCTAAAAATATCAACATCAATAACTTTTCCAATTCCCATCGGAGTATCAGTATTAAATCCTAAACTTGGCATATCACTTTTAAGATTAGTGTAAGTATCATTTTCATATCCCAAACAACATAATAATCGCCCACAAACACCATTTATTTTTGATGGATTTAAAGCTAAATATTGATTTTTTGCCATATTTATAGAAACACTACTAAAATCAGTTAAAAATGAATTACAACATAAGAATAATCCACAAGGTCCAAGTCCACCTATTCTTTTTGCCTTATCGCGAACACCTATTTGTCTTAATTCAATCCTAGTTTTATATTTTTGAGCTATTTTTTTTGCCAAATCCCGAAAATCTACTCTATTTTCTGCCAAAAAAGAAAAAATAAGTTGAGATTTATCAAAATTATAAAAAGCATCTACAAAATTCATTTCTAAATTAAGACTATTGCTAGACTTTTTCGCATATTTCAAAGCTTTTTCAGCAATAATCTGATTTTCATTATACTTATTTACATCATCTTGAGTACATTTTCTAATAACCTTATCTAAAGGTAAAAGCAAATTTTCCTTTTTTTCTTTATAATTCTCCTTTATAACATGAGCTATACATATTCCATTTTCTGTATTTATTAAAATTTTATCACCTTTTTTTAAATCCCATTCTCCAGGAGATAAATAATAAATATTCTTTGTATCTTTTACAGCTGCTACAATTACTTCAATCATACTTACCCTCCTATTAATTGTGCAAACAAACAATCAAGCCATAATTTATAATTAACATTATACACTAATTTTTGTAATTCATTTTCAATAATTATAATATAATTAATTATAGAATTTATATTTATATCTTTTAAAATATTACTTATTTCTAAAGAACAACATTTTTGTTTATCAGCTAATGAATTTACATAAAGCATTAATATATGTTCTACTTGATTCAACAAATCTTTAGCACATTGCTTATCGGGTAATAAAAATTCAATAATTTCATTATAATTTATAAATAACTCATCTTTTTTAGAAATATATTGTAAAATTTTTACTGCTTCATTTGAAAAATCATTAGTTTTTCCATTATGAATAGATAAAATTTGACAGCGTGAAAGTATTGTATTCATAACTTGATATCTATTTTTTGTTACTAATATTGCAATAATTCCATCCTCAGGTTCCTCTAAAAATTTAAGAATTGTATTTGCAGAAGAACCATTTAATTTTTCGGCTTCTTTTATAACATAAATTCTAAGATTATTTAATAGTGACTTATTACTATATTCACTTTGTAATTCTAATAATTGACTTTTTTTAATCCATTGCCCAGTTGGTTCAATAATTTTTAAATCTGGATAAGTATTATTATCTATAGCCTTACATAAATAATTTTCTTTTAAATCATTAAATTTACATTTACAAAAAAGCATTTTTATAAAATCTAAAATACATTGAAAATCACAATCATAATCATCAATTTCTATTAAATATGCATGAGATATTTTTTCAGTTTCTATAAATTTATCCACAACATTAAAAAAATTAATTTTACCACTAGACAACTCTTCCATTAAATCAACCTCAAATCAACAACAATTTAAAAAGTACCAAAGCAAATAAACCAGGAGCTCCTAAAATAAAAGTAAAAGCAATAGTAAAAATATTAAATGGAACCATCATATTAAAATTTACTGCAATTACATTATACCCATATAATATAAAAGCACTTACAATAAATCTTTTAAATAATTTCATAAAATTCTTCATAAAAATCTCCTTTATATAGAGTATGAAAAATTTTTATTATTATTCTATTTCTTTTCGATCAGCTAAAGCTCTTTCTAATGTTAAACTATCTAAATATTCTATATCAGCACCCATAGGAACTCCACTTGCTAATCTAGAAAATTTAATATTCATACCTTCTAATATTTTTTTGATATATAAAGACGTAGTTTCTCCCTCAATACTTGGTCTAAAAGCAAAAATAATTTCCTTATATTTTTCTTTAGTAATCCTATCAATTAATTTATCAATTCCAACATCTTCTGGATTAATACCATCTAATGGCGAAATTAATCCATTAAGGACATGATATTTACCATGAAACACTCCCATTTTTTCAAACAAAAAAATATTTTTCGACTCATCAACAACACATAGAATATTATTATCTCTTAGTTTATCAATACAAATATAACATTCTTCATTTTCTGTTAATGCATTACATATTTTACATTTATGAATTTTATTTTTTAGATTAATAATACTATTAGAAAAAAATTCAGTCTGCTCCTCCTCCAAATTTAAAACAGAAAAAGCTAAACGTTCAGCCGTTTTTTCTCCAATACCTGGTAAAAATTTAAATGCCTCAATTAAATTTTTAAGACTTTCCGGATACATATTTTAAAACAAACCTGGTATATTACCAAATTTTCCCATTTTCTTCTCAGTTTCTTGATCAATTTTTTTGTTTGCATCATTAATAGCAACAACAATCATATCTTGTAACATTTCAACATCATCTGCATCAAGACGACCATTTTCAGCATTAATTTCAACCTTTACAACTTCTTTTGTACCTTTAAGTGTAACTTTAACTAATGAACTTTCACCTACAAAAGTTGAATTATCAATTTCTTCTTTAACTTTTAACATATCTTTTTGTAAAGCTTGTGCTTGTTTTAACATAGCTTGCATATTCATATTCTTATCTCTCCTTTTAATCAATTTCCACAATATCACCAAATAGTTCAATTGCATTACTATTTATTATACCATCAGTCTTATTTTCTTCCAAGACCTCTTCAGGCTCTTTCATGATTTCATATTGAATATTTTTTTTAACAGACTGAATATATTTATCTCTTTCCAAATTCCATCTTTCATCAGAAATAATTGCAAATCTTTTATTTGAATTAGTAATTTTATTATAAACATCTTCAATTTTATTAATTAAATTTAAATTTTGTTTCACAATAGAATCATAATCATAACTAATAATAAGATTATCAGGACTAACAGCTCTCACTTTTCCATCTAATAAAGTACATATAATATACCCTATTTCTTGATCAAAAGTATAATCTTTTAATAATTCAAATTTATCTAATTCCAATTTTAATAATTTTTTATCCGCAAGAGTCAAAGTATTATTTACTCTAGCATCAATAATTTCATTTATATTTAAAATTTTAGATTCTGAAATATCAGCCTTACTTTCAAATTTTAAATCTTTTAATATAACTTCTTCCTTTTTCATTAAAGATTCTTCATTATTAGTTTCAACTTTACTATCACTGTTTTCTATATTATTTGTTGAATTATCTGCATCTTTATTATTCATAGGTTTAATTTGCTTATCTTTTGAAATTATATTAATATTAGTATTTTCATTAATAAATTTTAACAACAAAATTTCCAAAAAAATTTTAATATTTTCACTTCTTTTTATATCGAACATTTTTTCGTTTAAAAGAAATATTAAATTTTCAATAATATCAATAGAATAATTTATTTTTTTATTAGAAATATAATAATCCACAACAATATTTCTTAAATAATACATAACTTGATTAATAATTTGTATTAAATTTTTACCATTATTGTCATATTCTTCAATTTTTTTTAACACATTATAAATATCATAATCTAAAATAAAATTACAAAACTTTTCAATTTCAACTTTAGTAATCATATAATTAAGTTCTGCAAAAAGATTTATATCAATTTTATTTTTTGAATAAGATACTAATTTATCAAGCACTCCTAAAGCATCACGTAATCCACCATCAGAAGATATTGCTATTTCATTAAGAACCTCATCATCAATTTCAATTTTTTCTTTTTCACAAACAAATTTTAATCTCTTAACAATCATTTCATTTGAAATTCTTTTAAACGAAAAGCACTGACACCGAGAAATAATTGTTTCAGGAACTTTCTGAGGATCCGTAGTAGCTAAAATAAAAACTACATGATCTGGTGGTTCCTCTAAAGTCTTTAATAAAGCATTAAAAGCTCCAATAGAAAGCATATGAACTTCATCGATTATATATACTTTGTATTTTAATTCCGAAGGAACTAAAGAAATTTTATTTTTTAATTCTCTAATTTCATCAACACCATTATTAGAAGCTGCATCAATTTCAATAATATCAACACATTCTTTATCATAAGAAACTAAACAATTTTTACATTTTCCACAAGAAATTCCATCAGTTGAATCCAAACAATTTATACTCCTAGCAAAAATTTTTGATACAGTAGTTTTTCCTGTTCCACGAGGTCCAAAAAACATATATGCATGCGTAAAAGTTTTATTAATAATTGAATTTTTAAGTGTTGTAATAATAGAATTTTGTCCAACTACAGAATCAAAATCTAAAGGTCTATATTTTCTATATAAGGCATGATACATAAAGCACCTCCTAAACAAAATATATTATATCATATTATAAATTTTTATTTCTTTTTAATTTAAAAAAATTTTGTAATATTTTTGTACCTTTTTCAACATCTAAATTATTTATAAAATTAACTTTTTTATTATTTTTATCAGCTTTAAAAATTTGCTTTAATATTACTTCATTATTAGAATCAGAATTTTTTAAAGCACAATAGACATTTGAAATTCGAGATTGTTTAATAGCACTAGCACACATAGGGCAAGGTTCTAGAGTTATATAAATATCACAATCATCTAATCTCCAATTTTTTAATAATAAAGATGCCTTTTTAATAGCAATTAATTCTGCATGATCACCTACAAAATTATTTATTTCTTTCATATTATGAGCTCGCGCTATTATTTTATTATCTTTTACAATAACTGCACCTATTGGAATTTCATTTAATTCAAATGCTTTTTTTGCCTCTTTAAAAGCTTCATTCATAAATAATTTATTCATAAAACCTCCAAAAAAAAGTGCACATGAAAGTTTAATTTTAAGGCTGCTATTTTCCAATCCTGACCTAGTTCAATTTCTTTCATTGCACAAGCATATTTTATATTATTTTATTTATTTTGTAAACAAATAATTTTAATTTTTTGCATACTCTTTTTTTCAAAAAAAATTAAAAAATATTTATATTTATTAAATTTATTTCCCGGGAAATAATTTATTATATGTTTCACGTGAAACATTCAATTTTTTTACCTATTTATAATTAATAAAAATATACGACTAGTTATTTGCAGTAATATTAATTTCTCGTAATTGGTGCTAAACTTTTATAATGTAATATATCAATATAGTCATCAAAATTTTCTACATTTCATTAATATTATTCTGTTCTTTTTTTACAAAAACTCCATAAAAAATAAATACACGGTCTGGAAATATTTCAATATTTGTTAGTGTTTTTTTATAAACTTTCTTAAGATTTATACATTTTTAGACTATTTTTTACTATAAAATACTCTTTTTTTATATTTTTAGTGCAAAAACAATATAATATTTATAATTAGCATGTTCTTATTTGATAAAGTATATTGTCATTCATTGGTATGACATTTTTTTATAATTGGCAAACAAATTTTACTAGTAAAAAAAATTTTATTTTAGATTAATAACTAAAATTCTGTTGAACTATCAAAATATTGAAAAAATTTCCTAAAGAAAATAATGTTTCACGTGAAACATTATTTTCTTTATTGTAATTAAATCAGTTTATTAAGTTAAATCTTGAATTTTTAATTAATTTATTAATTTTTATTAAAATTTTATATTATAAAAAATTATTTACTCTTTAATATAAATATTTATTTAAACTCATGTTTATAAAATTATTTTCATTTTAAAAAAATAATTTAATATATGTTTCACGTGAAACATTAAATATTTATTAACAAAAATCATATAATATTTGCCTTTTTATATGCATTTATTTAAAATTTATAACAAAATTATTTCCCGGGAAATAATTTTTGGGAAATAATTGAAAATAAGTAACTTTCTTATAAGAAATAATAATAAAAAAATATTTATTACCAATAATTATATAAAATTTAATATATAAAAAAACATAATTATAAAATGATAGTTCATTAAAAAACAAAAATATAATTTCAAACTTCAACATACAAATCAATAAAACTATAAAAATTATTTCCCAGAAAATAAATTTTAAAAAATATTTTTCCACAAATATCTTTTTATATAATGTATACACAAAAAAAGCAAAAAATTGTAAAATTTTTTGCTTTTTTATTATTTTATTCTTCTACTTCTTTTTCATCTTTCTTTACTATAGTAACAGTAGAAACAAGTTGATTATCTTTCAGATTAATTAATCTTACACCTTGAGTTGCTCTCTTTAAAGTAGATATTTGATCTAAAGGCATTTTCATAAATACACCACTATTAGTTACCAATATAACATCTAACTCTTTTTCCACATCCCCTTTAAATGTTTTTAAACTAACCATAATACCATTTTTTTCGGTAATATTATAAGCTTTTACTCCTTTGCTACCTCTATGAGTTAATCTATATTCATCAATCAAGCTCTTTTTTCCATAACCATTTTCAGTAACAATCAATACATATTGACCAGAATCAATAACCTCAGCACCTACCACAATACCATCTTCTAAATCAATACCCTTAACTCCAGAACTACTTCTACCCATAGCTCTAACTTCATTCTCATCAAATCTAACCATTCGACCATTACTAGAACCAATAATAATTTCATTTTTTCCACAGGTCTTTCTTACACTAATTAGCTCATCATTTTCTTTTAAAACAATAGCAATTTTACCACTTTTTCTTATGTTATCAAATTCCTCAATAGAAGTTCTTTTTACTATTCCATTTTTAGTAGCAAACATTAAATATTTTGTAAAATTATCATCAGTTTTCAATTCTACTATCGAACTAATGTTTTCATTTTTATCTAAAGGTAACAAATTAATTATTGGTAATCCTTTAGATTGCCGAGAAAATTCAGGAACCTCATATCCCTTCATTCTATATACCCTTCCTAAATTAGAGAAGAATAATATATAGTCATGAGTTTTCATAGAAACTAAATGTTCCACAAAATCCTCTTCATTAGTAGACATTCCCTTAATTCCAACTCCACCCCTATTTTGAGTACGATATGTATCACTACGTAATCTCTTTATATATCCATTATTTGTTAAAGTAATTATTATATCCTCTTCAGGTATTAAAGATTCATCTTCAATATATTCAATAGCTGTCATATCAATATTTGTTCTTCTTTCATCAGCATATTTTGACTTAATTTCTAAAAGCTCATTTTTTATAACTTCTAAAACTTTTTGATCACTAGCTAAAATTGCTTTCAAATCAGCAATAGTCTTTAACAAATCAGCTAATTCATTTTCAATTTTTTCTCTTTCTAAACCAGTTAAACGACGTAATCTCATCTCTAAAATAGCATTAGCTTGAATTTCAGTTAATTTAAAATTACTCATCAAACCAGCTCGAGCTTCTTCATCAGACTCCGAACCACGAATTAATTTAATAACAGCATCAATATTATCTAAAGCAATTTTTAATCCTTCTAAAATATGAACACGTTTTTCAGCAACATCTAAATCAAATTTTGTTCTTCTAATAATAACTTCTTTTTGAAATTCAACATATTTAGAAATTATATCCTTTAGACCTAAAGTTTTAGGAACACCTTGATCCAACATTAAAAATATAATTCCATAAGAAGTTTGAAAGGCAGTATGCTTATATAACTTATTCAAAACAACTTGAGCATTCGCATCCTTCTTTAAAGTTATCGTAATTTTTATACCATTTTTTAAATCAGAATGATAATCAGCAATTCCCTCAATTACCTTATTATGAACAAGTTCTGCAACTTTATTTTTTAATTCTAAAGTATTAACACCATATGGAACTTCATCAATAATAATATATTGCTTACCATTTTTTTCCTCAATTTGAGCTTTACTTCGAATTGTTATTGAACCACGACCAGTTTCATATGCTTTTCTTATACCACTATTTCCAAGGATAATAGCTCCCGTAGGAAAATCAGGACCCTTTATATATTTCATTAATCCATCTAAATCAATATCAGGATTATCAATATAAGCAACACATCCATCAATAACTTCCCCTAAATTATGGGGAGGAATATTAGTAGCCATACCAACCGCAATACCAGTAGTTCCATTAACTAAAATATTTGGAAATCTAGAAGGTAAAACCGTTGGCTCTTTCTCACTTTCATCAAAATTTGGAATAAAATCAACAGTATCTTTATTAATATTTCTAAGTAATTCCAAAGAAATTTTTGATAATCTAGACTCAGTATATCTCATTGCAGCTGCACCATAACCTTCTATATTACCAAAATTTCCATGTCCATCTATCAACATATACCTATAAGAAAAATCTTGAGCCATTCTTACCATAGCTTCATAAATAGAAGAATCACCATGTGGGTGAAAATTACCCATAACCTCTCCTACTGTTTTGGCACTTTTTCTATGTGGTTTATCAGGTGTATATCCCGATACAAACATTGAATATAAAATTCTTCGATGAACTGGTTTTAAACCATCCCTTAAATCCGGAATAGCACGTGCTGTAATTACACTCATAGAATAATCTAAGAATGAATCCTGTACCTCTTTAACAATATTATTTTTTTCTAATCTATCCATCCTTAAACCTCCTAAACATCCAAATTAGCATAAGTTGCATTTTGCTCAATAAATTCTCTTCTTGGTTCTACTTCTTCACCCATTAATTTAGAGAAAATTTCATCTGCAGATATTGCATCTTCAACTGTAATTTTTCTTAAAACCCTTTGATTTATATCCATAGTAGTCTCATTCAACTCTTCCGCGTCCATCTCTCCTAGTCCTTTCATACGTGCTATTTCATAACGTACATTAGGTCCTAATGTTGCCAAATATTCATCTCTTTCAGCGTCATCCAAAACATATTTTCTTGTTTTTCCATGAGTAATTCTATATAAAGGAGGTTGAGCAGCATATACATGTCCAGCTTCAACTATAGGCTTAAAAAATCTATAAAATAAAGTTAATAATAACACTCTAATATGACTTCCATCAACATCAGCATCTGTCATAATAATAATTTTATGATAACGTAATTTTGATAAATCAAATTCTTCCCCAATACCAGTACCAAAAGCTGTAATAATAGTCCTAATTTCCTCATTAGATAAAGCCCTATCAAGTCTAGCTTTTTCCACATTTAATATTTTTCCTCGTAAAGGCAAAATAGCTTGAGTCATACTATCTCGACCTTTAATTGCTGATCCTCCAGCAGAATCTCCTTCGACCAAAAAAATTTCACTTACAGTAGCATCTTTACTTTTACAATCAGATAATTTTCCATAAAAATTAGTAATATCTAAATCTCCTTTTCTTCTAGTAAGTTCACGAGCTTTTTTAGCCGCTACTCTTGCTCTACTAGCAGTCATAGATTTATCAATTATAATTTTTGCTTGATCAGGATTTTCCATTAAAAATCTTTCTAAAGCTTCAGAAAATATTTTATCAGAAATAGTTCTTACTTCACTATTACCAAGTTTAGTTTTAGTTTGTCCTTCAAATTGAGGATTAGGATGTTTAATAGATATAATCATAGTTATACCTTCTCTAACATCATCACCAGTTAGAGGATCATCCTTTTCTTTTAACAATCCAGCATTTGTAGCATATTTATTTAAAATTCTAGTTAACGCCCTTCTTACACCATCTTCATGCGTACCACCTTCAGGTGTAGTAATATTATTAACAAAAGAATAAATACTTGAATTATATGTTTCATTATATTGAAAAGCTACTTCAACTTTTATATCTTTATCTTCTCCATCTACATATACAATTGTTTCATGAATAGGATTTTTATTTTTATTCAACATCTGAACATACTCTATTATACCGCCTTCATAATAAAAAGAATCTTTTTTATCAGCTTCTCTATCATCATAAAGACTTATTCTTAATCCTTTATTTAAAAAAGCTAATTCCTTTAATCTTGTTTTTAAAATTTCGTAATCATATACTGTAGTTTCTGTAAAAATATCATCATCTGGAAGAAAATGAACAGTTGTACCAGTTCTATTAACATCACATTTATCAATAATTTTCAAATTATCTTCTGGATGACCACCTTTACTAAACCTCTGATAA
Source organism: uncultured Bacilli bacterium (assembly GCA_947630105.1). Taxonomy (GTDB): domain Bacteria; phylum Bacillota_I; class Bacilli_A; order RF39; family UBA660; genus CANRGD01. The sequence continues at coordinate 54,552 of CANRGD010000001.1, forward strand.
TATACATTTCCATTTTTATAAACTTTTACTTCAAGCCAATCACTAAGAGCATTAACAACACTAGCTCCAACTCCATGTAATCCTCCAGATACTTTGTATCCTCCTCCACCAAATTTTCCACCAGCATGCAAAACTGTATAAACTGTTTCTACTGTACTTTTACCAGTTTTTGGATGAATATCTACAGGAATTCCTCGTCCATCATCTTTTACTGTAATACTATTATCTTTACCAACAGTAACCTCAATATGTGTACAATACCCAGCCAAAGCCTCATCAATCGCATTATCAACAATTTCCCATACTAAATGATGAAGTCCTCTAGAACTAGTAGTACCTATGTACATTCCAGGTCTTTTTCTAACAGCTTCTAATCCTTCTAAAACTTGAATTGCTGAAGAATCATAAACTTTTTCTATTTTTTCATCGTTCATAACTTTACCTACTTTCTATCTCACCATTTTTAACTTCATAAATACATGCATTTTTTAAATTACTTTTTCTGATATTTTTTAAATCTGTAGTTGTAATTATTGATTGAATTTCAAATTTATTTATTAAATTAAGTAATTTATTTCTTTTTGTTATATCAAGTTCACTAAACATATCATCTAACAATAATAAAGGATAATCACCACACATATTTTTAAAAATATTAATTTCAGCTAATTTAAAAGCTATAATTGCTAATTTTTGCTGTCCTTGAGAACCATAAAATTTTAAATCATTACTTTTAAATTCAAAATAAAAATCATCTCTATGTGGACCATATATAGTCATACCATAATTTAATTCTTTTAAATAGTTTTTTTTAAATTTATGTTTCATTTTCTTTCGTATATTTTCATAATCATAATTATCTAATTCAATATTAGGTTGATAAATTATCTTTAATCCCTTTTCAAGGGCTATTTCATTAAAATAAAAATCAATATTTTCATTTATTAAATCAATATACTCTTTTCTTTTTTGATAAATAATAATAGCTTTTTCAATTAATTTATCAGTTATTATATCTAAATAATTAGTATCAGCAATACTATTATTAAAAAGGATTTTTAAATATTCATTTCTAGTTTTTAAAAGTTTATTATATTGATTATAAGTATTTAAATAACTTCTTGATAATTGGGATAATTGAATATTCAATAAATTTCTTCTAACATTAGGAGAACTTTTTATTATTTCTAAATCATCAGGAGTAAAAATAATAACATTCAAATTAGAAATATAATCAGCTATTTTTTTAATATTAGTATTATTTATTTTTAACTTTTTAGTTTCTTCATCTATTTCTATTTCTAATTTAGAAATAATATTATTTCTTTTAATAACACCATTTATTCTACACTTTTTTTTATCAAATTTTATTATATTTGGACTATTACCTACTCTATGAGATTTAGTTAATGCTAAAATTGTAATAGATTCTAATAAATTAGTTTTCCCTTGCGCATTATTTCCAATAAAAATATTCATTCCATTTCCGAATTTTATATTAATATTAGAATAATTTCTAAAATTAACCAGATTCAGCTTAGTAATTTTCATTTAAATCCCGTTAAAAGACACATAAACCTCACCTATTCCCTAATTGATATTTCTATATATACATATCAATTATAACACAAACAAGCCTAAAAAGCACAAAAAAATAGTCTTTTAGACTATTTTTAATTTATAGATTTTTTCTTTTTCGTAAAACAAAATCTAATCTTGAAGCTCTAGCAACTTGATTTTCAACAGTTCTATAAGAACAAGGTACAATTAATTCAATATTATTATCAAAAATAATCTTAGTATTAAAAGAATCTATTTTTATAAACTTTTTCAATCTTTTTAATGAAATCCATACACAATCTTCTGCTAATGGAGAAGTCGTTGGAAAGACAATTAAATTATTAGTATCTTCTATTAATATAGGAACTTTATACTCAGCTCCTAAAATATCCCTTGCCCCCTCTTTTCTACCATTATAAGAACTACCAAAATATTTACAACTTTCTTCCATAATTTTAAATGGAGACTCTTCAATAATATACCTCTCTTCATCCTCATAGACTAAACTTGTAGCATTTTCATTAGGTACAATTGCTAATGTACCATTACTAATTTCATATTTCATATTTTTCCCCCTCTGAAAGCGAAATTACACGCTTTCACTTCTAATATTATCAAATTTAAAAGTCTAAATTTGTCGATTTTTGACATATTTATTAACTTTCTATATAAATTTTACTCAAAAAAATATATTTTCCATAAAAAAAGAACTTTTTTAGTAAGTTCTTATTGGTAAAACTAATTGAGTTAATGATTCATCCTCTTTTGATTTTATTAAAATAGGTTTAATTTCTCCTACAAAATGAATATCCACAGATTCTGTTGAAAAACTTTTTAAAGCTTCCATCATATATTTTGCACTAAAAGAAATCTTTATATCTTCATTATTATTTTTATTAATAAGCATTTTTTCTTCTACTCTACCTATTTCAGCAGAACTACTTTTTAAAATAAGAGTATCACCTTTAGTTTCTAAAGTAACAATATTTTTTTCTTTATCGCTTGTTAATATACTAACTCTATCAATAACATCATAAAATGCATTTAAATTAGTATTAACAATCAAAAATGAATCATCAGGCATTAAATTAGCAGTATTTGGATATGTTCCATTAATAAGTCTTGATTCAAATTTTAAATTATTTACTTTAAACAAAATCTTATTGTTAAAAATATGTAATTCAATTATTTCATCATCATCATTTAATATTTTAGAAAATTCAATTATATTTCTACTAGGTATAACAATATTATAACTATCTTCACTAACTTGATCTAATTTAATAACTTTTCTTGCCAATCTATAAGAATCAGTCGAATTACACTCTAAAATATCACCTGTAATATTAAAATTAATTCCAGTTAAAATTGGTTTACTTTCTTCATTTGAAGAAGCAAATGCTGTTTGATTAACAATATTTTTAAATACTCCTGCTTTTATATCTACTTTTTTCTTACTTTCTTCAAGTCCTATATTAGGATATTCACTTTCAGCTATTCCATTAAGATTAAATTCACTATTTTCTGTGTAAATAAGAATTTTCAATTCATCAACTACTTCAATATTTATAAACTTATCTGGTAATTTTCTAACAATATCTAAAATATATTTTCCTTGAATAATTATACTACCTTCATTATATATAGTAAAATCTTCTTCCTTAGTTGATTCTATACTTGTTTGAATAGTTATATCATTATCACTAGCAGTTAAAACTAATTTTTTCTTTTTTAATTCAAATTTAATTCCCGCAAGAACAGGTATCAAGTTCTTAGTAGATATAGCTTTTGATACTTTATTTAAAGCTTCCAATAATAATTCTTTTTTAATAGTAAATTTCATTATAATTCCTTCTTTCTTTTTTTATATTTTTATTATTACTGTGGAAAAAGTTAATAACTTAATATTTTTATATATTTCAAAGATTTAACTAAAAATTAATTTGTGGAAAATTATTATTAAATTAATTATTTTTACACAATCCCAATATCCTTCTTTAATTTTTCAATAATATTAGCTAAATCTTTATTTACTTTTATTTCATTTTCAATTTTCTCAACAGAATGCATTACTGTAGAATGATCTTTTCCTCCAAATTCAGTTCCTATTTTAGGAAAAGATTCACTGGTCATATTTCTACACAGATACATAGCTATTTGCCGAGGAAAAGAAATATTTGAACTTCGTTTTTTACTTCTAATATCTTCAACTGATATTTGAAAATATTCGGAGACTATTTTTTGTATTCTTTGAATATCGTTTTTCTCTCCCATTCCTTTACTAATAAAGTCTTTTAAGGCCTCTATAGCCAGATCTAAATTAATATCAGCTCCTCCCATTATTGTGGAATAAGCAATTAACCTTGTTATTGAACCTTCTAATTGTCTAACATCTGGTCCTATATTAGAAGCAATATATTCAACAACATCTTCAGGAATTTCTTTTTCAAAATTCCCAGCAATAATTTTTTTCTTAATAATTTCCGTTTTTAAAGCAAAATCAGGTGGAAATATATTAACAGTCAGTCCCCAACAAAATCTTGTTCTTAATCTATCTTCTAGTAATTTCAAATCATCAGGAGATCTATCAGATGAAATAATAATTTGCTTACTATCATTATATAATGAATTAAAAGTGTGGAAAAATTCTTGTTGTGTTTGAGTAGCTCCACCTAAAAATTGAATATCATCTATTATCAAAACATCTATATTTCGATACTTATTTTTAAAAAAATCAACATAATTAAAATTAGTACCTTTTTCATCTTTCTTATTTATTCCAATAAAATCTTGAATAAATTGATCACTTGTAACATATAAAACACGTTTATTAGTATTTTCAAAAATATAATTTCCAATAGCATGCATTAAATGAGTTTTACCTAACCCACTATTTCCATATAAAAATAAAGGATTATACATATTACCAGGATTTTCCGCAACAGATAATGCTGCTGCATGAGCAAATTTATTACTATTCCCTACTATAAAATTTTCAAAAGTATATTTTTTCTTCAAATTTGAACTAGAATAATTAAAAGAAATAGGACTATTTTCATTATTAGTAATACTAACACTTTTTTCTTTCTCTTTTTCTTCTTCTAATTCAATTTCTTCCTTTAACAACAATACTAAATCATAATTATTTCCTGTAATTTCATATAATTTTTCATTAATTAAATTTGAATAATTATCAATTAAATGTTTCTTATGTATAGGCATAGGAACTATTATATAAGCTTTATTATTTTCAAATTTATATAATTCCGTATCAGAAAACCAAGTATCAAATGAAAGGGAGCTAAGTTCAATTTTTATAGAATCTAGAAATTTTGACCATAAAATTTTTACATTCATTCCACCATCTCCCCACAAGATAAATAATTTAAATTTAGTGTACCTTAATTTGTGCAAAAAATAAATGTTTTTTTTACAAAAAAAATTATCCACATTTTATCAACAACTTTTTCCACTAATAAGAGTATTGAATTTAAATGCTAAAGCAAAGTTATCCACATTTTCCACAATTTATTAATAACAATGTTCCAAAAAAAAATACACAAGCTTGTGTATAAAGTGAAAAACTCTAAAATTAAAGTTTTAATTGACAAAATATCAATAATATTATTATAATAATGTAGATTTATGTCTGGAGGTGGAACAAATGAAGAGAACATATCAACCAAATAATCGTAAAAAAGCAAAAAAATTAGGCTTTTTTGCTCGCAAGAAAACAAATATTTTAAATCGTCGCCGTCGCAAAGGTCGTAAAAGTCTTTGCGCCTAAAACCGCTGATAAAACAGTGGTTTTTTACTCTTAAAAAGAAGGGATATTATGAGAAAATTATATAGAGTAAAGAAAGACTATGATTTCGAATATATAATTAATAATGGAAATACTATAAAAAGTAAAAATTTTATTATTTATTTTAAAACAAATAATTTTCCCTATGACAGATTTGGAATATCTGTAGGAAAAAAAATAGGTAATGCTGTTACAAGGAATAAATATAAAAGAAAAATAAGAGCCATTATTGATAATATTAAAAAAAATTTTAATAATCAAACAGATTATATTATAATATTAAGAAAGAATGCATTAAATAAAAGTTTTTCTTTATTAAGTAATGATTTAAAAGATATGCTTCAAAAAACAAGAAAGGAAATTTAATATGAAGAAAAATAAAAATAAAATAAAAATCATTATAATACTTTGTTTATTATTAATTTCCACAGGTTGTACAAAAGTATTAACTGATAAAAATAATAAACCAGTAAAAAATGAATTAACAGGTCAAAATTTAACAGCTAATATATTATGTAAACCAACCAATAAAAAAACAAAAGAAATATATATAAAAAATGGAGTCGATTTAAAAAAGTTACCAGATTGCAATAATTTCAAAATTACTTCCGGCAAATATGAAGGGTTATGGACTAGTATTTTTGTAAAACCATTATCTTATATTCTTTTACTAATTGGCAAAATATTTAAAAATTATGCTCTTTCATTAATCTTAATAACACTTATAATAAGATTTATTGCTTTTCCAATAACAAAAAAGACAGCCATGCAATCGGAATTAATAAAAAAAGCTCAACCAGAATTAAATAGAATTCAAAAGAAATATCAAGGCAAAGAAGATCAAGAATCTATGATCAAACAAAATCAAGAAATGCTTATGGTTTATAAAAAATATAATATAAATCCTTTATCAGGTTGTTTATTTGCAATGTTACAATTACCACTATTTATTGCTTTTTTAGAAGCAATTCAAAGAACGCCATCTATTTTTGAAGATAAATTCTTAGGCCTACAATTAGGAACAACACCAGCAATAGGAATCACAACAAGTTCATATATAGCCTATATAATATTAATTTTAATAATTGCTTTAACTACATTTTATTCATTTAAATTTAATTCAACTGGAAACATGGAAGATCCTTCTATGAAAATGATGCCTATAATGATGTCAGTAATGATTGTAATAACAGGAATATTTATGCCATCAGGATTAGGTATATATTGGATAACCTCAAATATATTTACAATAATACAAAATATATTAGTGAAAAGGAGTAAAGAAGTAAATGGAAAAGCATAATTATTATGGCAAAACTTTAGAAGAAGCCACAAAAGAAGCAACTATCGATTTACAAGAAACAGAAAATAATCTATTAATTAAAGAAATAAAAGAAACAAAAGGGGGATTATTCAAGAGTAAAAAAGTAGAAATAGAAGTTATTGAAAAAAGAGATTTAATTAAATATATTAAAGATTATTTATTAAAATTATTAAAAAATATTGGTATAGTAGCAAATATAGAAATAAAAAATAAAGAAGAAATTCCAATTTATACAATTTTTTCAGATAATGATGCCTTATTAATTGGAAAAAATGGTAAAAACCTAAAAGCGTTATCTGTAATAGTAAATCAACATATAAATAAAGAATTAGGAGAAAAATTTAAATTTGTAATAGATATAAATGATTATAAAGAAAAGCGAGAAAAATCTCTTGAAGCATTAGCTAAAAAATTAGCTAGAGAAGTAGCAACTACAAAAATAGAAGTAAAATTAGATCCTATGAATTCATATGAAAGAAGAATAATTCATAATGCTTTAACAAACAATAAAAAAGTATATACTGAAAGTGAAGGGGAAGAACCTAATAGATATGTTGTTATAAAACCAAAAGAAGATTAAATCAAACTTCTTTTTTTCTTTCTAATATGCTATAATACAAAAGAAAAAAGGAGGAATTATATGACTGATACAATAGTCGCAATTTCAACAGCATTAGGCGTAGGAGCTATTTCCATTGTAAGATTAAGTGGTAAAGAAGCTATAAATATAGTAAATAAAATTTTTAAAGGAAAAGATTTAACAAAAGTAAATACTCATACAATTAATTATGGTTACATTATTGATGAAAATGAAGAAATAGTAGATGAAGTATTAGTATCAGTTATGAAATCTCCTAAAACATTTACAACAGAAGATATTGTTGAAATTAATTGTCATGGAGGAATAATCGCAACTAATAAAGTCTTAGAAATTTGTTTAAATAATGGAGCTCGTCTTGCGGAAGCAGGAGAGTTTACTAAACGAGCTTTTTTAAATGGAAGAATTGATTTAACTGAAAGTGAAGCAGTAATGGATATTATAGAAAGTAAAAGTGAAGAATCTAGAAAACTTGCTATATCTCAGCTTAAAGGTAATTTATATAACTTAATAGAATCTTTTCGAACTAAATTACTAAATTTAATTTCTTCCATAGCCGTTAATATTGATTATCCCGAATATTACGATATTGAAGTTATAACACTTGAAAAACTTACCAAAGAATTAAAAAAACTCCAACTAGAGTTGAAAAATTTAATAAAAGAATCGGAAAACACAAAATTATTAAAAACTGGTATAAAAACAGTAATTGTAGGTAAACCAAATGTAGGCAAAAGTAGTATTTTAAATACTTTACTTCATGAAGATAAAGCTATAGTAACAGATATTGCTGGTACCACTAGAGATATTGTTGAAGGAGAAATATTACTAGATGGAATTTTATTAAATATTATCGATACCGCAGGTATTAGATCAACTCAAGATATAGTTGAAAAATTAGGTGTAGATAAAAGTTTAACATTAATAAATGATGCTGATTTAGTAATAGTCGTTTTAAATGGCCATGAAAAATTATCTTCAGAAGATAAAGAAATTCTTGAAAAAACAAAAGATAAGTTAAGAGTAATAGTAGTTAATAAATCTGATTTAGACCAAAATATTGAATTAGAAGAATTACCAACTACTATATTATGTAATACAACAACTAAAGAAGGATTATCACCTCTAAAAGAAAAAATAAAAGAATTATTTAACTTAGAAAAAATAGCCACAAAAGACTATACATATTTATCAAATACAAGACAAATATCTTTAGCCAAACAAGCTTACAAAAGTCTTTTATCTGCAGTAGAAGCGACTGCTAATAAAGAACATATAGATTTAATAGAGATAGATTTAAGAGAGTGTTTTGATATTTTAGGAGAAATAATAGGTATTACATATAGTGATGAAGTAATAGATAATTTATTTAAAAATTTTTGTGTAGGAAAATAGGAAGTGACAAAATGGAATATGAAATAATAGTAGTTGGAGGAGGTCATGCTGGATGTGAAGCCTCATTAGCTGCCGCTCGTAAAAATCATAAAACTCTTTTAATAACAAGCAATCTTCAAAATATAGCCGACATGCCTTGTAATCCTTCAATAGGTGGACCCGCCAAAGGAATTGTTGTAAGAGAAATAGATGCTTTAGGTGGAGAAATGGGCAAAAATGCTGATAAAAGTTTACTTCAAGCAAAAATGTTAAATACCAAAAAAGGTCCAGCTGTCCAAGCTTTAAGATTTCAAATAGATAAAATTACATATCCAAAAGAAATGTTAAAAACATTAACTAAAGAAAAAAATCTTACTTTAAAAGAAGCAATGGTAGAAAAACTTTTAATAAAAAATAATAAAATAGAAGGAGTAGAATTAGCAACAGGAGAAAAAATTTATGCTCAAGCAGTAATTTTAACTACAGGAACTTATCTACGCTCTGTAGTCTTAGCAGGTTCAACAAAAAAGGCAAGTGGTCCTCATGGCGAAAAAGAATCAAAATATTTAAGTACTCATTTAAAAGAGTTAGGTTTTAAAATACTACGTCTTAAAACAGGAACTCCTCCGCGTATTGCCAAAGAAACTATTGATTATTCAGAAACTTTATTAGAAGCTGGAGCTACTGAGCCCTTATCATTTTCTTTTGATAATAAAATATATTATGATGTAAATAAACAAATACCATGTCATCTTATTTATACAACTCCTCAAACTCATCAAATAATTAAAGATCATTTAAAAGAATCCAGCATGTATGGTGGATATGTTGAAGGAGTAGGGCCTAGATATTGTCCATCTATCGAAGATAAAGTAGTACGCTTTTCCGATAAAGAGCGTCATCAGTTATTTTTAGAACCAGAAAGTATTTTTTATGATGATATATATATTCAAGGCTTTTCTACCAGTATGCCTCATAATATTCAAGAAGAAATGGTTCATAGTCTTCCAGGTCTTCATAAAGCCAAAATATTAAAATATGCTTATGCCATAGAATATGATGCTATTGATTCTAAACAATTAAAAAATACTCTTGAAACAAAAATAATAGAAAATCTATATACTGCGGGGCAAATTAATGGTACAAGTGGCTATGAAGAAGCAGCAGGACAAGGATTAATAGCTGGAATCAACGCTGCTTTAAAATTAGAAAAAAAAGAACCCTTAATCTTAAAAAGAAATGAAGCTTATATAGGTGTCTTAATAGATGATTTAGTTACTAAGGGAGTAAAAGATCCCTATAGATTATTAACATCACGAGCAGAATATAGATTATTATTACGCCATGACAATGCTGATTTAAGACTAAGAGAATATGGCTATAAGATAGGTTTAATATCAAAAGAAAAATATCAAGAATTTACAAAGAAAAAACAAGAAATTAATAATTTATTTAATTTATTAAAAACAACAAAAATAACTCCGAAAAAAGAGATAAATTCTTATTTAGAAAAAATAAATACAACCACTATCAAAGATGGCATATCATTATATGATTTATTAAAAAGACCAGAAGTATCTATTAATCATTTAGAAAACTTTATTTCACTTCCTTATTCAAAAGAAGTAAAACAACAAGTTACAATAAATGCTAAATATGAAGGTTATATCAAAAAAGCCAGTAAAGAAGCTGAAAAAATGCTTACTTTAGAAGAAAAAATAATTCCAGCTACCTTAAATTATCAGTTAGTTCCTAATTTAGCTAGTGAAGCTAGACAAAAATTATCTGAAATAAAACCAACTACACTTGGCCAAGCATCAAGAATAAGTGGAGTTAATCCCGCTGATATATCTATACTTATGGTTTACTTAAGAAGGTTGAATAAAGATGAATAAAGAAGAATTTATATTAGAATTACAAAAAATAAATATAAAATTAACCAATCACCAATTACAACAATTAGAAAAATTTTATAATTTATTAATTATGTGGAACAAAAAAATAAATTTAACAGCCATTACTTCTAAAGAAGAAGTCTATTTAAAACATTTTTATGATAGTTTAACTATAATAAAAGCAATAGATTTACAATCAGTAAAAACCTTATGTGATGTAGGAACAGGAGCCGGCTTTCCCGGAATTGTCTTAAAAATAGCTTTTCCTCACTTAAAAGTTACTTTATTAGATTCTCTTCAAAAAAGAGTAACTTATTTAAATGAAGTAATAAAAGAATTAGATTTAAAAGATATTGAAGCCTATCATGTCCGAGGAGAAGATTATAATAATAAATTTGATATAGTCACAGCTAGAGCCGTTGCTAATATTGAAAAATTACTAGGTTATACTATGCATTTAGTAAATGATACAGGTCATTTTATTGCTATGAAAGGAAATATTGATACTGAATTAACCCCTATAATTAAAAATAAAATAACACAAAAATATCAAATAGAATCTATTATAAAATTTACACTTCCAAAAGAATTAAGTAATAGAAGTTTAATAATAATTAAAAATAAATAAAATCTTATCTACTAAAAATCATTGAAATAAAATAATAAATAGTATATAATGAAAATAGGGAAAAAGAATAAGCGAGGGATGAAAATGTTTAATGATGAAAAAGATGAAGTAGTACAATTATTTTTAGATGATATCATTCCAAATAGATTTCAACCACGCGAAGTCTTTGATGAGAAAGCTTTAAAAGAATTAGCGGTTTCTATTAAAGAACATGGAGTAATTCAACCCATTATTGTACGAAGTGTAAATGGAAAATATGAAATAATAGCCGGTGAAAGAAGATATAAAGCCTCAGCTTTAGCAGGTTTAACTAAAATCCCAGCAATAATAAGAAATTTAGATGATAAAGAAAGTTCTAAAGTAGCTTTACTTGAAAATTTACAAAGAAAGAATTTAAATCCTATAGAAGAAGCTAGAACTTATCAAAAAATTTTAGAAATTGATGAAATGACTCAAGAAGAGTTAGCTAAAACAATGGGAAAAAGTCAATCTGCAGTAGCTAATAAAATAAGATTACTTTCTTTACCTGATGAAATACAAGATTCATTATTAAAAGAACAAATTTCAGAAAGACATGCTCGTGCATTATTAAATATCCCTAATGCCAAAAAACAAAAAGAAATGTTAAATAAGATTATAACTACAAAAATGAGTGTCAGAAATTTAGAAGAAGAAATAAAAAAAGAATATCCTAAAGATACTGATTCATCAACATCAGATGAAGGAAATGACTCATCTCCAGCTTCACAGGAGAACTTATCTCCTAATAATTTTGTTAATAATAGTCCACTTGCTCCAACAGCTGAATTACCAGAAGATACATCAAATTATGGTAAAGTCACAATAGTTCCTCCTGTTGGAGAAACTGCCACTGATCAACCTAAATTTATTAATTATAATGAAAGTGAAGCAAATAATGATGATGACGATGATGAAGGAGGAGATATTAACATTCCAACTTCAATAAATCCTATAAATATAAATGAAATAAAAGAAACATCAAAAAATATAGAGACTCCTTCTTCAGCAGATTTAGATGGATTATTAAATTTGAATGAAAATTTAAATTCTGAAAATAATGAAAAATTTATTACTCCAGCAGAAAAGATAGTTAAAACAGATAATGTTAATACTACTGAAACAACAGAAGATTATTTTAAAACTCCAGATTTGTCTGCTTTAGAAGTTCCATCTATAAAGAAAACAACTAATCCAGATTTAATTTCAATAAATACTACTCAAGATATAAATCCTAAATATAGTTTAGAAGAAGCAACACAAAAAATTAAAAATTTATATGATGACTTAAAAAATAATGGTATAAAAGTCACCCTTGATGAGATGGATTTTCCAAATTCTTATCAAGCTATTATAAAAATAGAAAAAGATGGAGAATAATAAAAGAGGTAGAAAAATTTCTACTTTTTTTAATTAAAGCATTTTAAAAATAAACTTTATTTGATACAATATAATAAGTTAATTGAAAATGGGTGATAAGATGGGAAAGGTTATATCATTAGTTAATCAAAAAGGTGGAGTAGGCAAAACAACTACAAGTATAAATCTTTCTGCATCATTAGCAGTATTAGGAAAAAAAGTTTTATTAATCGATTTAGATCCTCAAGGAAATACGACTACTGGTGTAGGAATAAATAAGGGTGACATTGAACAAAGTATTTATGATGTTTTAATAGGAGAATGCAACATTAATGATGCTATAATTAAAACAAAATATAAAAATTTATTTGTTCTTCCAGCAACAATAAATTTAGCAGGTTTAGATATTGAATTAATGGAAAAAAGCAAACAAGAAGCTGGCTTTGTAAAAGGAGAACAATTAAAAAAATATCTTCAAGCTATAGAAGAACAATTTGATTATGTCATTATAGATTGTCCACCTTCTTTAGGCGTAATAACAACAAATGCTTTAACAGCATCTAATTCAGTTATTATTCCTGTCCAATGTGAATTCTTTGCTTTAGAAGGAATTACACAATTATTAAAAACAATAATGTTAGCTCAAAAAACTTTAAATCCAAATCTTGATATTGAAGGAGTTCTTTTAACAATGTTAGATTCAAGAACTAATTTAGGCTTTGAAGTAGTAGATGATATAAGAAAATTTTTTAAAGAAAAAGTTTATAATACAATTATACCAAGATTAGTAAGATTAACAGAAGCTCCATCTCATGGAGAACCAATAGTTGCTTATGATCCCAAAAGTCGAGGATCGGAGGCTTATATTAATCTAGCAAAGGAAGTGATTGCAAGAAATGGAGAATAACAATAATATTCCAAAAAGAAGAGCCTTAGGACGAGGTTTAGAAGAATTATTTAGTAATGAAATTCTAGATTATAGTAAAGTAGAAGAAAAAATAATTACCGAATCAAAAAAAGATGAAATAGTTTTACTTAAATTAGATGAATTAAGAGCTAATCCATATCAACCTAGAAAATATTTTGACCAAGAAGCTCTACAAGAATTATCTAATTCTATTAAAGAACATGGTGTATTTCAACCAATAATCGTTAAACCTAGTATAAAAGGCTATGAAATAATAGCTGGTGAAAGAAGAGTTAAAGCTTCCCTTATGGCAGGCTTAAAAGAAATACCAGCCATTGTTAAAGATTTTAATGATACTCAAATGATGGAAATTGCTTTATTAGAAAATTTACAACGAGAAAATTTAAATTCCATTGAAGAAGCAACAGCTTATAAAAAATTATTAGAAACACTAGCTATAACTCAAGAAGAACTAGCTAAAAGATTAGGTAAAAGTAGAAGTCATATTACTAATATGTTAGGTTTATTAAATTTAGATTCCTCAATTCAAAATTTAATAAGTGATAAAAAAATATCAATGGGCCATGCTCGTGTACTTAGTAAATTAGAAGATTCAAAACAACAATATAATTTAGCTTTAAAAGTAATAAATGAAGATTTAAGTGTTAGAGAATTAGAAAAAATAACTACCGAAAAAGATAAATATACTAGAATTCATTCCATTAAAACAAAAACTATTTCCAATGAATTTAAATATTTAGAAGAAGAATTATGTGATAAACTTGGAACAAAAGTAAAAATAAGTAAAAACAAAGTAGAAATAAGTTTTGCAAATGCTAATGACTTAAATAGATTATTAGAAATTATGAAATTAAATTAAAGGATAAGCTATGAAATTATTAAATTTAGAATTTGATTTAAAATTAATTATTTTACCAATTATATATATTTCTTTAGGAATAATAATATTTGAAATTATTAAAAACATACTTAGTAAAATAATAAAATTGTCACCTAATAATAAAAATTCTCATAATCAACGTTTAAAAACAGTAAATATATTAATATTAAATATAATAAAATATATAATTTGTATTTTTGTTATATTAGCAATCTTATCAACTTTTGGAGTAAATGTTCGATCAATATTAGCAGGTCTTGGAATAGGAACAGCTATAATTGGTCTTGCTTTTCAAGATTTAGCTAAGGATATAATTGCTGGAATTTTTATAATTAGTGAAGACCAATATGAAGTAGGACAAACAATTGAAGTCGATGGTTTTATGGGTGAAGTAATTTTTGTTGGCTTAAAAACAACAAGAATAAAAGATTTTAAAGGTGCTGTAAAAATTATTTCTAACCGCAATATGGATAAAATAATTAATTATAGTTTAAATAATTCTTTAGCCCTTATAGATTTAAATATCTCTTATGATAATTCTCCATTAGAAGTAGAAAAAGTATTAGAAAAAATAATAACTGATGTAAACAAAAATATAAAATATGCTAAAGGGGATCTTCATATAATTGGAGTAAATGCTTTAGAAGATTCAAGTGTAGTTTATAGATTAGGTGTAGAAGTAGTACCAATGAAAAATTTTGAAGTAGAAAGATATTTAAAAAAAGAATTTTTAACTCGTCTTTTAAAATCAAATATAAAAATACCATATCCACAAATTGAGGTGCATAATGGAAAAAAATAATTATAATATAGGCTCTAAAGTAATTATGAAAAAACAACATCCCTGTGGAAATAATGAATGGGAAATTGTTAGAGTAGGAGCAGATATAAAAATAAAATGTTTAAAATGTGGTAGAACAGTTTTAATACCACGCATAGAATTTAATAAAAAATTAAAAAAAGTAATATAGGGAAGGGTAGTATATGAAAGACAAGAGAAAATTAAAATTAAAAAAATTTTATTTTCATCCAATTACTATATTTATAATATTAAGTATTCTAATAGTACTATTAAGCGGAATATTTTCAACTTTAGAAATGCAAGCAACTTATAATACTATTAATGTTAATAGAAAAGAATTAGAACCAACATTAGTGGCAGTAGAAAATCTTTTAAGTTTCGATGGGTTAAAGTTTATTATAAGTAATGCCACTGTTAATTTTCTAAGTTTTGGTCCTTTAAGTATGTTACTTTTATCTTTAATAGGATTAACAGTAGCTGAAGGTTCAGGATTTATTGAAACTTTATCAAGAAGGCATATAAGTAAAATACCTAAAAGTACTTTAACCTTTATAGTATTATTAATTTCTGTAGCCTCATCTTTAATTAATGAAGTAGGTTATGCAATTTTAATACCTTTAACAGCCTTAATTTATTTTATCATAGGCAGAAATCCTTTATTAGGAATAGTAACAGCTTTTTGTGGTGTAGCTTTCGCCTCAGGTGTATCAATATTTGTAGGTTCTTCAGAAGTATCCTTAATGGAATACACAAAAAGTGCCGCTCAATTAATAGATGAAAATATCCATATTTCTCTAACATCTAATTTGATATTTATAATAATTACAAGTCTAATTATATCTTTAATTGGTACAATAATTATAGAAAAAATAATAGCTCCAAAAATAGGAAAATATAAACGCGAAGAAGAATTTGCTAAAACTGAACAATATAATCCTATCAATTTAGAATTTATTGAACAACAACAAAAAGAACAAGAAAAAAATGAAAAAAGAGGTTTAAGAATAGCTCTAATAACTTCAATAATAATTTTATTTATCTTTATTTATTCTTTACTTCCCAATCTTCCATATTCTGGCATGCTTCTAGATATGAGAGAAAATACTTATGTTAATCAATTATTTGGAGAAAATTCATATTTTTCCAACGGTTTTACCTATATGGTTTCTATATTTTTAATTATAACTAGCTTAGCCTATGGTATAGGAAGCAAATCATTTAAAAACGATAAAGAAATTATTGAACGATCAAGTAAAAACTTTTCTAAGTTAGGCAGTATGTTTATACTAATATTTGTTGTTTCCCAATTTATTGCCATCTTTAGAAAAAGTAATATTGGAACAATTATAACAATTTGGCTTGCTAATTCACTAGAATATTTAAATTTAAGTGGTATTCCACTAATAGTAATAACACTATTGTTAATAGCTATTTCAACTTTATTTTTAACAAGTCCTGCTAATAAGTGGCTAATTTATGCTCCTATTGTAGTTCCAATGTTTATGCAAAGTAATATATCTCCACAATTTGCTCAAATAATTTTACGAGTAGGAGATTCAATGACTAAAGGATTCACTCCTTTATTAGCATCCTTTGTTATATATATAGGATATCTTAATATTTATAATTTACATAAAGAAAGACCATACACCATAAAAAAATCATTATCACTAATTATGCCTTATTTTATCTTAATATCTATAACTTGGATATTATTAGTAGTTGGTTGGTATATTATTGGCTTCCCAATAGGGCCAGGAGTTTATCCAACAATTTAATCATTTATAAAATAAATTGCATTCTTTAAATAAGAATGCTTTTTTTATAAAATTATGTTATCTTATGATATAATAAAAACAGAAAAGAGGAAGAAATATGAGTTTAACAGCTGGAATAATAGGTTTACCTAATGTAGGAAAATCAACCTTATTTAATGCTATAACAAATCAAAAGATTTTAGCCGAAAATTATCCATTTGCTACAATTGAACCAAATGTTGGTGTTGTAACCGTACCCGATGAAAGAATGAATGTCTTAAAAAAAATGTATAATCCTGAAAGATTTATACCTACAACATATGAATTTACAGATATAGCAGGTTTAGTAAAAGGTGCTTCTAAAGGAGAAGGATTAGGAAATAAATTTTTATCACATATTAGAGAAGTAGATGCTATTGTGGAAGTAGTAAGATGCTTTGATGATGGCAATATTATTCATGTTGATGGCAATATTGATCCTATTAGAGATATTGAAACTATTAATCTTGAATTATCTATCGCTGATTTAGATGTAATTAATAATAGATTAGAACGAGTTTCCAAAAAAGCTAAAACTACTAAAAATAAACAAGATTTATTAGAAGTTGAAATATTAATAAAATGTAAAAAAGCATTAGAAGAAAATATACCTTTAAGACAATTAAATTTAACGTTAGAAGAACAAAAAATATTAAAAGCATATAGTTTTTTAACATTAAAACCGATTATTTATTTAGCTAATATTAAAGAAAATGATATAAATAAAGAAAATGAATATTTAAATAAAGTTAAAGTATATGCCGAAAAAGAAAAAGCACCTGTTATTAGTTTGTGTGCCAAAATAGAAGAAGAATTAAGTGAATTATCAAAAGAAGATAAAGAAGAAATGTTAGAAGGACTAGGTCTTGAAATTTCTGGTTTAGATAAATTAATAAAAGCCACATATGACATTTTAGGTTTAGCCACTTATTTTACTGTAGGAAAAGATGAAGTAAGAGCTTGGACTTTTAAAAAAGGAATGAATGCAAAATCATGTGCTGGTATCATTCATACAGATTTTGAAAAAGGCTTTATAAAAGCTGAAGTAATATCTTATGAAGATTTAATAAAATATGGTAGTGAATTAAAAGTAAAAGAAGCCGGGAAAGCTCGACTAGAAGGAAAGGATTATTTAATGCAAGATGGCGATATATGTCATTTTAGATTTAATGTTTAAAAATGAAGTTTATTACAGAATTTTTTAGAAATGATCATCCTTATATACCATTTAAAGAATTTGGCTTTATTCATTTATTATGTATTTTCTCAGTAATTTTAACTTTAATTGTAATTTATTTAAAAAGAAATAAAATCTCTACTTTAAATGAAACTACGAAAAGAAAAATACTTATTTTTCTAGTAATTATAATGCTCATAAATATGATTATTTATAATATAGCTCCTCACATTTTTAATTATTTTGACTATAAAATTCATCTCCCATTTCAACTATGTTTTATAGCAGGATATTTATTTATGATTGCTATATTATTAAAAAAAGAAAATCTTTTAAAAATAACCTTTTTATTATCATTTATTGGCCCCATACCAGCTATTTTATGGCCCACTTTAACATCAACTTTTGATAACTTTAATTTTTGGAAATATTTTATTTCTCATCATCTTTTCATATGTGCCAGTTTCTTTTCCTATTATGCTCTAAATTATAAAATAACTAAAAAACATATATTTATAACTTTTATATTTGTAAATATTTTAATATTAATAATGATGCCCTTTAATTATAAATATAATATGAATTATATTTATTCCAAAGAAATTCCTCAAAATATTATTACAATGTTCCCTTTTATTAAAAATATTCCAGCATTTATAGTAATAGAATTAACAGGAATAATTATAGCCATATTTTTATGGCTATTAATAAAAAATAGAAATAAAGAATTACAAAAATAACTATAAAAAATAAATATGGTTAATATTATATGTGCTATAATTATATTAGAGTAAAATAATATTAGGAGTATTATATGAAAAAGAACAAAAAGAAAAAGAAAAAAATTATAATTATAATAGTTTTGATCTTTTTAATATTTATTTTAATGCTGTTACCATATTTAAAAAAACAGTTTCATTTTAGAATAAATACTATTGCGGGAACAACAATAACTTTAAATACTTTAGTAGCAAATAATACAACTATGTCAGTAATGGAAAATAATACTAAAATATTACAAGAAGCCATAGATAATAATGCTCCTGCCTCTACAGAAGAAAGTGCTCAAGTAACAATACAAATACCCGCAGGAACTTATTATTTTTCTCCAATTACCAATACCTCCTCAACAAATTGTAAAAATTGGGTATATTCCAATGGAAGTTATAAAGAAATAAATGTTTGTACTAATAATTGTAAAAATAAACAATGTACAGTTAAAGAAAATAATGATGGTAAGGCTCATTGTCATAAAAACTCTGAAACTGGAGCTTGTGATTCAGGAGCTTACTATTTAGTAAGGCCTAAAAGTAATATTAAAATTATAGGTGCAGGAATGGATTCTACCATTTTAAAACCATATGGAGCCTATTATCATGGCCTTGATATGTTTAATTATCAAGGAGGAAATACAGTTTTATATAATGTAGACTTTGCTAATTTTACAATTGATGGATCAAGTACTTCTCTAGATGATAATGTTGTAGAATTTCGTGATGCTTCTGGTACAGTTAAAACTGGCTGGGATGGAATAGGATATAAATATGATGCCAAAGGTAAAGGTTTTATGATGACTCCTATTGAAAATTGTGATTGGGACAGTGTTAAAGTCATAAATACTGATGGAACAGGCTTCGGAATGGATAATACCATAAATTGTACAATAAAAAATTGTGTTGCTATAGGATGCGGTAAAGGAGCAACAGAAAATGACATAGGAGCATCAGGTTTTGGAATAGGTTTTGGAAAAAATACTAGAGATTCAATGTATATTAGTAATTGTTTAGCTATTGGAAACAGAAAATTTGGTTATTTTTTTGAACATCAAGGAAGATTTTATACAGATACTACATCATATCCTGCACGTTCATCAACAGGCTTTGTAGTAGAAAATTCTATTGCTCGTGGAAATATGTATGATTATGGTGGAGAAATGGCTAACGATGTAAGTTATATTAATGTATTATCAGAACCTAATACAGCAGGACCTAATCCATTAGGAAATAGTAACTCCTCAGCCTTTTATTTTGGAACATCTAGTAAAAGAATTACAATAATTAATCCAACTATTAATTATAAATTTTCAGGTGTAGAAACAGAATCTAGTGCTACTTGGTTCTATAATGCCTTATATTGGGCCCTAAGATATAATATAGTAGATGGTGGGCAAAGAAATAATATTTTTTCTAGTAACGATTATATAGGAAAAGGTGCAGCCATAGAGCTTATCTGGAGATACAAAGGAAGACCTGGAGATGTCTTATTAGGCACAGAACAATTAAAATTAAAATCAACTTATAATTTCAATGATTTAGAAGACATTGTCTGGAGCAGTGCAACAGGAAATAAAAGTTTTTATAATGCTTTAGTATGGGCAGCTGATAAAGGAATAGTTAGTAAAAATCAAACATTTAATGCCTCTAAATTAGCAAAAATTAATTTTTTAGTTATGCTACATAGATTATATAAAAATATTGATTCTAAAGACTCTAGTTTAAATGGCAATACTCTTAGTGTAGGTAGTGATAACTTTAGTGGTCAGGAAATATGTGGTCAAAGTGGAGACCAAGCATATCCTCAAGCATTAAACTGGGCAGTTAATAATAAAATAATAAATAAGCCTTCAAGCATAGGATCTTTATGTCTTGATGATTCTATGTACATGAGAGCAGAAATTATTACTATGATTTATAGATATAATAAAGCTTTAAATGAACATACAGTAACTTATGATTTTCAAACTAATGGAGGAACACAATCTAATCAAACTAAAAAAGTAATAAAAAATGATGCTATTGATTTAAATGTTTCAGCATCACAAAATAAATTAGGATATAAATTTGTAGGTTGGAATACAAATCCAAATGCCAAAGAAGGATTAAAATCATTAAATATGCAAACATCAGATGTTAAATTATATGCAATTTATAAAAAAGATGCTGTCACTTTAAGTGCTAACTTTAATAAAAATGGAGCAAATTTATCTTCAACAAATAGTAAAAGTTGTACCTTAAATGAAGTATATAATAATGAAACACAAGCAACTTCTTGTACAATAACAGCTCCAACAATAACCCGATCAGGTTTTGAAATAGTAGGATATAATACTAATTCCTTTTCAACTGTAAGTGATTCAAGCTATAATAAAAATAATAATACACTTACTTTAACAAGTTCAAATACAAATCAAACTTGGTATGCAATAACTAAAAAAGATGTGACAGGAAATTTCTATTATTATAATGGTAGTACTCAACAGTTAAAAAATGATAGTTGTACTATTTATAATAGTAGTGATAGTTGTGATTTTGAAACACCTGCTGATATTTTAAATAGTAATGGACCTGATTCATCAAATTATTTAGGCCTATCATCTGAACCAATGTCTACTATGCTTATAATTCAACCTAGTAGTAATTATACAAATTACTATGCAGTATATGAAGGAACTTGGAAAGCAACATATAAAAAAGGTACCGGTGTCTCTACAATTGGAGAAGAATCAAATACTTGCCAAAGTACAAAATTATCAGATGGATCAAAATATGTAAGTCAAAATTGTAATGTAACTTTACCAAGTATAACTGCTCAATCAGGATATAAAGTATTAGGTTGGTATAATTCTTCAGATAGTAAAGTAGGAAGTGAGCAAGCAAGTTATAGTTTATCTAAAAATGAAACTTTAACTGCTAAAGCTTCTAATAATCTTCATAAAGTAACATATAATTATACAACAAATGGTGGTACCAATGTTAGTAAAGAAAATGAAACTTATGAAGAAGGAGAAAGTATTAATTTAAAAGTAACAGCCGAGAAAAAAGATTATACATTTGTAGGTTGGAACATTAAACCAGATGCTAAAGAAGGTTTAGACTCTTTAAAAATGGGTCCAAGAGATATAGTTTTATATGCTATATTTAAAAAAGAAGCAGTTACATTAAATGCAAGTTTTAATGCTAATGGAGCAACTTTATCTTCAACAAGTAGTAAAAGTTGTACCTTAGATGAAGTATATAATAATGAAACACAAGAAACTTCTTGTACAATTTCGGCACCAACGATAACTAGACAAGGCTACACAATAATTGGTTATAATACAACAGCAAATTCTAAAAGTAATAATAATAGTTATAACTCTTCAACTAAAAAAATAACATTAACCAATTCTAATAGTAATCAAACTTGGTATGCCATTACTAAAAAAGAAACATCAGGAACCTTCTATTATTATAATGGAAAAGATCAGTCTTATGAAATAACTAATTGTACATTATATAATACTGATTCAACTTGTAATTATACACTACCATCGTCAGTACAGAATAGTGTAGGACCAAATAATGCCACTTATTCCGGAGTATCCATTAGTCCAAACTCAACTACTCCAGCATCAGTATATACAAATACCAATCAAAATTATTATGCGATATATAAAGGAAAATGGACATTAAATTATAAAAAAGGAGCAGGAGTAGAAACAATAGGAGCTGAAAGTGCTTATTGTGATAACTATAAATTATCAGATGGAATAAAATATACAAATTTAGATTGTAGTATCCAATTACCAACTATAACAGTAAAAAATAATTATAGAGTAGATGGTTGGTATGATAGTAAAAACATAAGAGTAGGTGGTCAACAGGAAACAGTCAAAATAAAAAATGATGATACATTAACCGCAACTGCTATAGATGAAGGAAGTTATTTAGTAACCTATGATTATGCAACAAATGGTGGAACAACAGTTACAACAACAGGTATTAGAAAAAAACAAGGCGAAGAAGCAGACTTGAATGTTAAAGCTGAAAAGAAAGGCTATACATTTGTAGGTTGGAACACAAATCCAAATGCTAAAGAAAAAATAACTTCTTATAAAGTTAATAATGATGTAACACTTTATGCAATATTTAAAAAAGATATAAATATTGAATTTATTGATTATAAAGGAACAACAAAGACAACACAACAAAAGAAAATAACAATTTATAATAAAGAAAAAGGAACTCTCATAGCTCCAGCATTAAATACTTATTCAGGTTGGGAAGGAATATATTGGACAAAGAGTAATCAACCAACAGGAGAAAAAGCTATAGGTGCTAATGAAACAATAACAGATATAGTAGAAAATGAAGTTTATTATGGAAGATACAGCAAAACTATAAAAATAGAATTTGACTTGAATGGAGGATCAGGAATTAAAATTCCAACTCAAACTAAAATAGTAAATACAAATAGTAATAATATTTCCAATATAAGCGTTGATAAAGTAAAAATGCCAATAATAAGTGCCTTAAAAGAAGGTTATAACTTCTTAGGTTGGAATACAAATTCTACAGGAACAGGAATAGATTATCGTGAAGAAGAAGAGGTAGCTTTTTCTAATAGTACAATATTATATATACGTTGGATAAAGAAAAACAGTACTCCAATTGAACCTACAACACCATCTTCAAAGCCATCATCAACACCTAAACCAACTACCCCATCCACATCTACACCAAAGCCATCAACTACTTCAACACCAACTACTCCATCTACATCAACTCCAAGTAATAATGCCCCTAGTGTAGAAACAGCATTTGATCAATCTCATTTAAATCTAGAAATTGATAATAAAAAATGGGTAAATGATAGTATAGAGTTGAAGTTAATACCAGAAGAAGATAGTAAAAATATAAAAAGTTTAAAAGTAAATGATAAAGAAGTAAAAGAAAATAAAGGCTATACATATATCTTTGAAGAAAATGGAACATACATAATAGAAATAGAAGATAAAACAGGAATAAAAATCAAAAAACAATTAGAAATAAAAAATATAGATAAAACTAATCCCAAGATAACAAACATCAAAAAAGAAACCATAGAATCAAATGAATATATAGATTTAATAATAAGCCTAGAAGATAATATTTCAGGAATAAAAAAAGTAGAATATAGTTATGATGGCAATAACTGGATAAATAGTTTAACAAGTCAAGAAATAGGATATGAAGTAACAGATTATAATTTCCAAGTAGGAACATCAAGAATAAAAATGAGATGGACAAAAGAGATAAATACAGATGTATATATAATAGCAACAGATAATGCAGGTTTAACAAGTGAAGTAAAGAAAATAAAAGTAGAGCATAAACAACAAGAAGAGCCAATAATAAAAGAAAACAATAATCTGTTAAAAATAGGTATTATAGTAGGTATAATAATTATAATTTTAATAGTAATTATAATTATAAAAAAATCAATTAAGAAAAGAAAGAATTAAAAAAACTCTTTGCTCAAATTTTAAAGTAAACGCAACTTTTTAAGGTTAAATGCAACTAAAGTATGATGGCAAGTTAGTAACAAAT
>CANRGD010000002.1 GCA_947630105.1 uncultured Bacilli bacterium
ATGAGATATTATACAACATAAACATATACATTTTAACTAATGATGCGTATACATTTTAAAAAAGGATTAACAAAATTTTTTGTTTAAATTGACAAAATTTATAATAATTAGTAAAATTAAGGAAAAGTAGGAAGTTTAAAAAAGTAAGACTAATTAAAACTAAAAGTATTAGTAGGAATATTAATATTTTTATTTGTAAATTTTGTTATAAAATATAAATAGAAAGAGTCAATTAAGTTTATAATTGATTAAGAGGTATTATTTATGAAGATTATAAATAAAAGGGGATTTACTTTAATAGAATTGATTGTGGCAATTTCTATTTTAGGTATTATAACAGCTATGGCAATTCCTTCTATAATGACTTTGACTAATAATAATAGAAATAAAAAATATGAGCGTTTTGCTGATACATTGATTACAAGTGCTAAATTATATACTGATGCTAATAGTATTGATATGTTTGGTAATGATGAAGTAGGGTGCGAATCTATTTCATTTGAGCAGTTAAAAACAAAATATTTGGTTAAAGATATTCAGTATAAAGATATAACATGTAAAGAAGACACTTCTATAATAGTAAAAAAAGATAAAGATAAATTTAAGTATCAAGTATTATTAGTGTGTAAGGATACTAAGGGGAAAATTCAATATAAAAATACAGAAAATAGAATTTGCCAAGTTGGTGCAAATACTTCTCCGTCAGCATCAACAAGACCATCAGCTAGTTCTACTCCATCAGCATCAGTAACTCCGTCAGCAAGTTCTACACCATCGGCATCAGCTACTCCATCAGCAAGTTCTACACCATCGGCATCAGCAACTCCATCATCTTCAGCAAGACCATCTGCATCAGCGACTCCATCATCTTCAGCAAGACCATCGGCATCAGCAACTCCATCATCTTCAGCAAGACCATCTGCATCAACAACACCATCGGCTAGTACTAGGCCAACTAGTACATAAAATAGGAGGTATATATGGAAATTAAAAAAGATTTAAATAAATATATTTTTAGAGCTTATGATATACGTGGAAAAGTTCCTACGGAAATAGATGAAGATACTGCATATACAATTGGAATAGGTTTTGGGAGTTATATCAAAGAGCTTGGTAAGAGTAGTTGTGTTATAGCTCATGATAATAGATTAAGTTCTCCAATGCTATATAATGCTTTACAAATGGGAATATTACAAACAGGTATTAA
Source organism: uncultured Bacilli bacterium (assembly GCA_947630105.1). GTDB lineage: Bacteria > Bacillota_I > Bacilli_A > RF39 > UBA660 > CANRGD01. Next base: position 1,208 of record CANRGD010000002.1, read on the forward strand.
TGTAATTTCTTTAGGACTTTGTACAACTCCGATGTATTATTATGCATGTATTAAATTAAAAATTTATAGTGGTATTATGGTTACTGCTTCTCATAATCCTAAAGATGAAAATGGATTTAAATTTGCAATAAATGAATGCGGTAATTGTAAGGGAGAAGAAATAACGGATTTTTTAAATTATATTTTAAAAGGAAACTTTTCTTATGGAAAAGGAACTTTAACGGAATACAATATTTATAATGATTATATAGAATTATTTAGAGCAAATTTAAAATTTGGTTCGCGTCGGTTAAAAGTAGTTATAGATCCTGCTAATGGAACTACTAGTATTATAGCTAAAAAAATATATGAATTATTTCCCATTGATTTAATTGTTATTAATGGTAAAAGTGATGGGAATTTTCCTAATCATCATCCAGATCCTAGTATAGAGGATAATTTAGAACAATTAAAAGTTGCGGTTAGAGAAAATAAGGCTGATGTAGGATTGTCATTTGATGGTGATGGTGATAGGGTAGGAATTGTTTCTAATTCTTCTACTTATATTTCTATAGAAAAATATATGATTATTGTTATACGAGATATTATTAATAAAGTAGCCAAAAAAGAATTTTTATATGATGTAAAATGTTCTAAATGTTTAAGTGATGAAATTACTAGATTAGGTGCTAAAGGAGTATGTTATAGATCAGGAAATTCTTATACTAAAGCAGCTGTTAAGGAGTTAGATTTACCTTTTGGTGGAGAACAATCAGGACATATTTTCTTTAGAGATCGTTGGTTAGGATTTGATAGTGGTTTATATGCTGGACTTCGTCTTTTGGAAATTCTTTCAAAAACAAATTTAAGTGTTGATGAATTAATAAATGATATTGAAAAATATTATAATAGGTCAATAACTATTCCATGTTCTGATAATATAAAATTTATTGTTGTAGATAAAATGGAAGAATATGTGAAAGAAAAAAAATATAATTATTTAAAAATTGATGGTATTAAAGTTATATTTGATGATAGTTGGATTCTTGTTAGAGCTTCTAATACAGGACCTAATTTAACTGTTTTTTTAGAAGCTAAGACAGAGGAAAAATTAGAAAAATTAAAAGAAGAATTTTTAACATTGATAGATAAATATAATCAATATTAGTTAAATTCTTTTTTTCTTGACAAAAAAAATAACTTTTATATAATAAATAAAGAAATGAGGAATTAATTATGTCTAAAAAAAATAATAATACTGTTTTGACAATAGCTTTTAGTGTAAATCCGGAAAATCCTGCTATTTATGAATTTTTTAATAATGATATTAAAGAGTTAAAAGATTTAAAAATTCCTGAAAAACCAGTGGCAGCTCAGATTATGGTGACTGAAATGGAAGAAAATAAAAAAATTAAACATTTTAAACAACAACATCTTTTTTATATGGTTGGATATGAAGCTGAGGCAATTGATGTTTTCTTAAATCCTAGTTTTTATAATATTCTTGATTCTCAAGGATTTGTAGAAAAATGTGCTTTAGAAGCAAATGGTATGATGGCTGTTTATGAAACTCCAAGTGGACGTTTAATGACTTGCGTTGATGATGAAGCGGTTAAAGTTTTTCCTACTTCAGCTGATTTAGTTGATGCTGTTATTGAATATGCTACTGAATTTTTAGCTACAAAAGGAGAAAAGGTTAAAAAATTAAATAAGTAAATAAGGCTGTCAACTCTTCTTAAGAATATTGAAAATCATTCTTAAAATATGCTATATTTTATGTAAGATGATAAATATTTCTACATAAAATGTAGTTTTTTTAATGTGAAAGGATGTAATAAGGTGGCTATTAGTGATATTGAATTTCAAAAGGAAAGTAAAATTTTAGCTAAAGTAGGGTTACTTTTAAATAATACTTTAAATCAATTAGCCGATGAAGTACAAATAGGAGAAGAGAATCTTTTAGAATTTAAAAAAATGATGTGGGAAAATACTACTAATTTTGATACTTTAGAACAAGTTCAAACAAATTTAGCTACTTCTTTAGAAGAACAGAAATCTTTATTTAAAAAAAAGCATTATCAAACTCTTGAAAGAATAAGAAATAAACCTTATTTTGCTTCTATAGTATTTAAAGATGATGATGGCACTATAAATAATATTTATATGGCTTTAACTTACTTAAAAGATAATAATTCAAATAATATTTTATATGATTGGCGAAGCCCTATTTGTAGTTTATTTTATGATTATGAAACTGGTCCTTGTGAGTATGAAGCGCCAGGAGGTATTTTTAAAGGAGAATTAAAAAGAAAAAGGCAATATAAAATTGCTGATAATAAATTGCTTGGAGTTTTTGATAATTCTTTAAATATAAGTGATGAAGTATTACAAGAAGTTTTGGCTAATGAATCAAATGAAAAAATGAAAAATGTTGTTAATACTATTCAATTGGAACAAAATAGAATTATTAGAAATTTAGAAGATAACAATTTAATTGTGCAAGGAATAGCTGGCAGTGGAAAAACAACAGTTGCTTTGCATAGAATAGCCTTTTTATTATATAGATTAAAAGATTTATCTAGTAACAATATTTTAATTTTTTCTCCGAACAATATCTTTGCCGAATATATTTCTGATGTTTTACCTTCCTTAGGAGAAGCTAATACCTTACAGACTACTTTTAATGATTATTTAGAAACTTTTATTACAGAATATAAAAGTATAGAAACATTTACGGATTTTGTTGCGCGTTATTATTCTTATGCTGATGATTTTTATGAATTAATTAAATATAAACAAAGTGATGAAATTATAACTGATTTAAACAATTATTTAGATAATTATATTAAAAATTGCTGTTTTAGTTCTTCTTTTAAAGAAGGAGAAAAAAATATAATTGCTAAAGATATGCTTAATGAATTACTTCATAATAAATATAATAGATTGCCTTTATTTGAAAGAGTAGAGGAAATTGCTCAAAAATTATCAGAAAGATTATATAAGTCTTCAACAAAAAAATATAAAACGTTTTTAAAATTATTATATAAAAATGCTAATTTTACGAAAGATTATAAAAAAATATATAAAAATTTTTGGCTAAGTGAATTTAGTAAAATAAAATTACCTGAAAAATTAATATCTTCTTTTCTTAATAAAGATTCTATTAATTATGAAGATGCTTTATTATTTGCTTATATTAAGGGAAAATTAGAAGGTTTTATTTATGAGAGTAGTATTAAACAAGTTGTTATTGATGAGGCACAAGATTATAATAAATTGCAATATATTATTATAAAAAATATTTTTAAAAAAGCAGATTTTACTATTTTAGGAGATATTAATCAAAATATTAATCCTTATTATTCATATAAGACTTTAAATGAATTAAATGATATATTTACTGAGGATACTAAATATTTAGAATTATTAAAAACATATCGTTCATCTCCAGAAATTATAGCTTATACGAATAAAATACTTAATTTAAAACATGTTAATGCTATTAGAAGGGATAATAATAAACCGGTAGTTATTCGTAGAAATATTTCTAACTTAAAAGAAAGTATTATTGCTGATATAAAAACTTTACAAGCAAGTTATAAAAGTACGGCTATTATTACTAAAGATAGTAAGGAAGCAACAAAAATATATAATTTAATAAAAAATGATATAGATATTACTTTACTTGGTGCAAATGATAAAAATTTTAAGAAAGATTTAATTATTATTCCAGCTTATACTGCTAAGGGGTTAGAATTTGATAGTGTTATAATTTATAATGATCGAAAAAATTCTTATCGCCAAAATGAAAGAAATCTTTTATATGTTGCTTGTACTAGATCACAGCATGAGTTATACATATATAATTAACTTAATTATTTGAAGAGTGTATGGGAATAAAAACCAAAGATAATTCCTACAATGGCACCAATTAAATGACCTAGATGAGAAACATTATCATTATTTTTTAAAAATAAATTTTTTATTTCGCTAGTTAAATAGAATATAAAAATAAAGATTAATGTTAAAGGTATTTTCCCAACTTCAAAATTAACAAAAGAACTTAAAACTATAAGCATATATAAAATTCCACTAGATCCCCAGATCCATTTTTTACTAAATATAAAGTTTATAAGAGCAATACTTATGGCACAAACTATTATCATTTTTAATAAGAGTATACTTCCATATCTTTCTTCAATAAGTGGACCAATTAATAAAATGGTAATAAAATTACTGGAAAAGTGATCCCAATTTTTATGTCCAAATATATGACTGATGAAGCCAAAGTATGTTAAAGGATTTAATAAAGAACTTCTACCAGAACAAAAATATTTTTCTGTTTTGCCTTTTGTTAAAAAATTTAAAAATAAAATTCCTAAGCAAATAAAGAAATAACTTAAAATTATGATGGAATTATATTGAAAATAGTTTAAGATATTAGTAATTTTATTCATATTAATCTCATCCCTTTTTTATTTTTTATTTTCTAAGTGAATTATTACTTATAATAAACATAACTTAAAAAAATTAAAAATTCAATATCTTGTTAGGAAAATTTAGTAATATGATATAATATAAATAATTGGAGGATAAATTATGCGATTATTTAGAGATTTATTAACTAAAATTTTTAAAGATAGAACTAAAAGTGAACCGTGGCTTGCTTATTATTCAAAAGAAGATCGGAAAATAAAATTTACAGAGCAAACAATATATGAATATTTAAAAAGTAGTGTAGGAGAAGATAAAGATTTTGTAGCTTTAAATTATTTTGGATATAAAATTAGTTATAATGAATTGTTTAGTAAAGTAGAACAATGTAGTAAAGCACTACGATATTTTGGGGTAAAAAAAGATGATATTGTTACAATTTGTTTACCAAATATGCCAGAAGCAGTTATTGCTTTTTATGCTTGTAATAATATTGGGGCAATTGCGGATATGGTTCATCCTTTATCTTCAGAAGAACAAATTAAAAACTATTTATTAGAATCAAAATCTCGAATTTTAATTATGGTTGATTTTAATTATCAAAAATATAAAAATGTTTTATTAGATACTTTAGTATATAAAACTGTTTTAGTCTCTCCTAAAGAATCAATGCCTCCTTTATTAAGTATTGGTTATCAAATTACTCGAGGAATAAAAACTAAAAAACCGAAATTTGATAAAGATTATATGACTTGGAATGATTTTTTATTAAAAGGATTAAGCTATAGTAAACCTTATAAAAATACAATGAAAGCTTCTGATGTAGCAGTTATTTTGCATAGTGGAGGAACAACAGGAATTCCTAAAGGTATTATGCTTTCAAATTATAATTTTAATGCTGAGGCACAACAAGGAGGAGTTAATGTTTATAATATAAGACCTAAAGATAAAATAGTTACAATTTTACCTAATTTTCATGGGTTTGGGTTATGTGTATGTATGCATTGTCCCCTTTGTTTAAAGGTGGAAACTATTCTTATTCCAGAATTTGAAGCTAAAAGATTTCATAAAATTATGAAAAATTATCGACCTAATGCCTTAGCAGGAGTTCCAACATTATGGGAAGCAATGCTTAGTAATAAAAGATTTGAAGATATTGATTTATCGCCATTAAAATATATTATTAGTGGGGGAGATTATTTAACGATTGCAATGGAAGAAAAGATGAATAATTTTTTACATACGCATGGAGCTTCAATTTCTATTTCTAAGGGATATGGCATGACTGAATCAGTTGCTGCTACAGCATATACTTTTGATGGAACTAATGAACCAGGATCTATAGGTATTCCTATGGTAGGAAATAAATTTACAATTTGTAAACCTGATTCTATAGAAGAATTACCTTTTGGAGAAGAAGGAGAAATTTGTGTATGTGGACCTACTGTGATGGTTGGGTATTTAAATAATGAAGAAGAAACTAAAAAAATTTTACGAAAGCATAAAGATGGTAAAATATGGTTACATTCAGGTGATTTAGGGTATATTACACCAGAAGGAATAATTTATTTTACACAACGACTTAAAAGAATGATTGTTACTAGTGGCTTTAATGTTTATCCAAATATGATTGAAGAAATTATAGAGGAACACAAGGATGTTCAAAAGTGTTGTGTAATTGGAATACCTCATCCTTATAAAATGCACGTTCCAAAAGCTTTTATTGTATTAAAAGATAATGTTAAGCCAAGCTCAACCTTAAAAAAAGAATTAAAAGAATTATGTGGTAAACATTTAGCAGCTTATTCCATTCCAAAAGAATTTGAATTTAGAAAAGAATTACCTAAAACATTATATAGTAAAATAGATTTTAAAAGATTAGAAAAAGAAGAATTAGAAAAATTAGCCAAGTAAAATTAACTTAAAAATAAGCTTAATTTTCTTAATTGCAACTTAAACTTTGCAACATTTCCAAGTAAACTTGCTAGAATGCAACTTACTTATTTGCTAAAATCTTACTTGAAAGAGGTGAAAATATATGAAATTTGGTGATAAATTAATTTCATTAAGAAAAAAACAAGGCCTATCTCAAGAAGAGTTAGCGGAAAAATTGAAAGTATCTAGACAATCAGTTTCTAAATGGGAGAGTAATAATACTTATCCTGAAACTGATAAAATTATTCAAATATGCAATATTTTTAATTGTAATATGGATGATTTAATAAATGATAAAATAACTGATATAGATCAATTAGAAAGAGTATCTAAAAGTAAGTTAAATATTGATTCATTTTTAGAATTTCTTACTAAAACTATTAATGTTTTTTCTAATATGAGTTTTTCTTCCTGTTTAAAGTGCTTAGTGGAATTGTTTATTTTAGGTTTAATTTTATTTTTAGTGGGAGGATTTATTTATTCTATATTAGATTATATTCTTTTAAAAGCTTTTTCTTTTATAAATTATAAAAATGGATTAAGAAATTTATTAGAGGCTATTCTTATTTTAATATGGTTGGTATTTTCAATAATAATTTTAATTTATTATTTTAAAGTAAAATATCTAGATGAATTTGAACAATTATCAATTAATAAAGAAAAAGAAACCACTAAAAAGTTAAATAATACAAAGCCTTTAAAAGAAGAAAAAAATAAAATAAAAGTTAATTTTAAACATGAGCCGTTTGCATTTTTATCCATTTTATCAAAAATTGGGCTTTTGGCGATAAAATTTATAACAACTTTAATTATATGTTCATTTATATGTATTTTATTTATTTTTTTAGTAATCTTTATTATTTTAATACCTTTATGTTTGGATGCTACTTTAATTTTAGGTATAAATATTTCTCTTTTTTCAACAATTATATTTATTGGGGTTTTAACTTTAGCAATGCTTTTCTTTATTTTTAATAAAAAAATTTCTTTTAAGGTTACCTTAATTACTACTACAACTTCATTTTTATTTATTGCTTTAGGTGTAGCAATAACCATTTTATGTTTAAAAGATATGACTTTTAAATCTAATAAAGATGAATATATTGAAAAACAAATGTATAAAAAAGAACTTACTTATAATGATAAGATGTTTTTTGAATTTAATGACTCTTATTATCCGGATATTAATTATATTATTGATAATTCTTTAGAAACAAATAAAATACTTCTTAGTGCTGAGTATGATAAGGCTTTATTAAAGTTAAATTTAAATAATTCTATAGAATCTGATTTAGTAAATTATACTTTAAATTTTGATAGTAATTATCAATTTAAAGATATTTATGAAGATTTTTCTAAAAATTTACGAAATAAAGTTGTTAAAAATTATTCTTATATACCTATTAGTAATATTAAAATAAGGGCTAATGAAGAGACAATTAATAAGTTACTTGCTAATTATTCTAAATTGTATTTAGCTAATATAAATAAAACTTCTACAGGATATAAAGTAAAATATATTGATGATAAAATAGAGATTAATGGATGGTGTGATGTTGAATATTATGTAAATGCTAATAAATTAGAAATATATAATTCTGATTGTATGTGTAAAAAAGAGACTATGGATACAAGATATGGTCAAAAAATTGTTTTTAATTGTCAAGAGATGGATGTTTAATAATGAGGAGTAGAAAAAATATGTTTAAGAAAATAATAGATATTAATAATGAAAATGAATTACATGCTTTTTATCGTAAATTATTTTTTTATAAAACATATTTTTTCTTTTTTACTAAATTTTATTTACCTGAAGATAAAGAAGACACTTATAATTTGGCAGTTCTGTTGACAGGCTTAAATATTAAAAACAGGCGGAAAAGAATTAATTATATTATAGATGTTGCGTGTAGGGAGTTAGATGCTTATTATAATCCAAAAAATCTTTGTCAATTTAAAAAGGCTAAATGTTTATTACAACGACAAAAAAAAGAACCCTATTGTAATGGGTGCTGTCACAGATGTAGATATCAAAGCAAAGAGGGATGTCTTACTAAAAATGTTGCCTGTAAATTATTTTATTGCTCGAAAGCGCTAAAAAACTAAATACCACTTAAAGTAAAGGATTTAAAAATATTGTCTCTTCTTAATTGTATGGAAAAATATATAATAGTTAATGATTATTTTTCTTCCGTAGAAGAAGTTAGTACGGATTTGTATTATGGTTTTATTATTGCAATGTTTAGAGTACCATATCGCCATTTAAAATATTTTTTTCTTAAAAAAATTAAAATAAAAATTCACACATCAACATGACGATTATACCAAGTAAAAAACCTACTACTGTTAATTTCTTCTTTTTATAATTTATAGAATTAGGAAGTAATTCGTATATGGAAATATGAATCATTATACCAGCGGTCATTGCTAAAATCATTCCTAATATAAAGTTATTTACATATTTAGCAATGAATAAATAGGCAATTATAGCACCAAAAAATTCTGAAAAACCTGATATTATAGTATATAAAAAAGCTTTTTTCTTATTTTTAGTAGCATAATAAATGGGGACTGCAATTGATATTCCTTCAGGTATATTATGAAGAGCAATTGCTAATGATAAACTTAAACCTAATTTTACATTTGTAGAAGTAGAAATAAAAGTTGTAATTCCTTCAGGTATATTATGAAGCATTAAGACAATTACGGAAATTATTCCTAATTTATAGAGCTTATTTTTTGTAAATCTTTCTTCTATTTTTTTATCTATTAAGGCGGAAAATAGTATACCACTAATAATAAAAATACCACATATTAAAAAAAGAGGAATTGTGTTAAAAATCTTTCCTAATAAATTAGTGGCTTCTGGTATAAGGGAGGAAAAAGAAATACATAACATTACTCCACTAGAAAAAGCAAGTGATAAACTAATAGTATTATTTTTATATTTTTCTTTTAAGTAACAAGGAATTATTCCAATAATTGTCGATATGCCTGCTAAAAAAGTTATTAAAAAACTAAATATTATTTTGTTCATATTAAATTATATGGCTTAGATAGAAAAATATACTAAAATATGATAATATACATGCTAAGAGGTGAATTATGAATTATGATTTAAAAATGCAGGAACAAGTAAGAAATATTAAACCAGGAACTAAACTTTTTTTACATGCTTGTTGTGCACCATGCTCTTCAGCTGTATTAGAAAGACTTGGAGATATTTTTGAAATAACTGTTTTTTATTATAATCCTAATATTACGGATAAAGATGAATATAATAAAAGAGTAAGGGAAATAAAAAAATTCATAGCTAAGTTTAAAACTAAATATCCTATATCATTTATAGAAGGTGATTATAATCCGCTTGATTTTTATCAAATTGCGAAGGGGTTGGAATTAGAACGTGAAAGAGGAAAACGCTGTTATGAATGTTATAAGTTACGTTTAACGGAAACAGCTAAAATGGCGGAAAAATATAATTTTCCTTATTTTACTACAACATTAAGTCTTTCTCCTTATAAAAATAGTGAATGGATTAATACTATTGGGGAAAATTTAAATTATAAAACTACTTATTTATATGCTGATTTTAAAAAGAATAATGGTTATAAAAGAAGTATTGAACTATCTAAACAATATAATTTGTATAGACAAAATTTTTGTGGATGTATTTTTTCAAAAAACAAATTTGACTAAGTGAATATAACTTTACTTATTCAATTGTAAAGAGTATACTATAATCAAAGGAGGTGCAATTATGAAATATTATTGCATTGGTATTAAAGGTTCAGGGATGTCTACTTTAGCTCAAATCTTATATGATTTAGGCAATGAAGTAAGTGGATATGATGATGTTGTGGAATATAAATATACAGAAGTTGGGTTGAAAAAGAGAAATATACAAATTTTTCATGATCAAACACATTCGTTAGCAAAAGATACAATTGTTACTTATAGTGTTGCTTTTAGTGAGAATCATCCAGAAATAAAAAGAGTTAAGGAACTAGGATTAAAAATTGTTAAATATAATGAATTGATGGGTGAAGTTATTAGTATGTTTACTTCTATTGGAGTTAGTGGTACTCATGGTAAGACAACAACATCTTCATTAATTAAACATATTATTGAACAAGAAGAGGAGTGTAACTACTTTATTGGCGCTGGAGATGGGTATGCGAAGAAAGATAATAGATATTTTGTAGTTGAATCTGATGAATTTAATAGACATTTTTTAGCATATCATCCTACTTATGCGGTAATAACAAATATTGAAGCGGAACATTTAGAATGTTATAAAGATGTTAATGAAATTAGAAAAGCATTTGAACAATTTGCTAATCAAACTAAAAAGATTATTGTTGCTAATGGAGATAATGAACAAGTTAAAAATATAAAGTTTAAAAATGAAGTAATCTTTTATGGAGTTGATAAGGATAATGATGTTATAATTAGTGATATTGAATTATCTCAACAAGGTTCAAAATTTGCTTTATATAAAAATGATGAATGTCTTGGAGAATATTTTGTTCCTTTATTTGGCAAACATATGGTATATGATACAGTTGCAGGAATTATTTTATGTAAGGAACTTGGAATTTCTAATGAAATTATCGAAAAAGCTTTAGTAACTTTTCATAATGCTAAGCGTAGATTAGATGAAGAGGTTGTTAATGGAACAATTATATTAGACGATTATGCGCATCATCCTACTGAAATAAAGGTTACTTTGGAAGCTATACGTCAAAAATATCCTAATAAACGTTTAGTAGTGGTGTTTGTTCCTAATACTTATTCTAGAACTAGAGATTTTAAAGATGAATTTGTAGAAGCTTTTAAAATGGCTGATAAAGCTTATTTAACGGAAATAGATTGTAATAGGGAAGATCCTAATGATTATCCGGGAATTAATTCTTCTTATATTGTAAATGATATGGAAAATGGAGAACTTATAAGTGAAGAGACAATTGATAAATTAAAAAATGAAAAGGATTCAGTTGTTTGCTTTATGGGATGTGCATCAGTTGAAGAAATAAAAACAGCTTTTAAAAATATTTTATAATTATAAATTTAGCTCTTTTCCTTGAAAATGAATTATATTTATGTTAAACTTAATGATGTCTTTGGAAAAAAGCTAAATGGTCTGTTGGTGAAGTGGCTTAACACACCACCCTCTCAAGGTGGCATTCACGGGTTCGAACCCCGTACAGACTACCAGATTAATAATAAACTCAAACTATAAAAGTTTGAGTTTTAATATACAATAAAGTATGCTAAAATTATTTTAATAATGAAAAATATTATTGTTAAAATTAAATAAATGTTAACAATATTAGTTTAGGGGATGGTAATTTATGAAAAAAGAAAGCTTTTTTGATATGATATTGGATTCGGTTAGTACGGCATTTTTTATTGTATATGGTCTGCCATTATTAATTATGATTTTATTGTTGCTACTAGGGTATCAATTTGTTTATGGAAATTATATAAGGTATAAATATAAAGATGAAAAAAATATAATTTTTATATCTAAATTGGAGGATACGCTATATAACTATGCAAATAAAGTTTATGATAAAGAAGCTTTTGTAAAAGTTCAACTGGATGAAGATGCAGATGCTTTGGAAATTGATTATTATTTAAAGGATCCTAATAAAAGTTTAGAAGAATATAATTATTTAGTAAAAAATGAAGTAACAAAATTATATAATAGTTTGAAGAATAAGACTATAATTTCTGATAGTTTCCTTGTTGAAGGAAATAGAATAAGTATTAATATGGTGTTTAATTACCCAGTAGGTGATGAATATCATGGTCTTTGTCGGCCAGTATTAAAATATACAAAAGAGACAGGCTTTGATGAAGAAATATATCAAAAAATTATTGATTCGACTATAGTTACACAAGAAAAGTTAAATATTGTATTAAGTTATTAGAATAGGAATTATAATTTTTTAAGCATAGTTAATAATAAGTTAAGAAAATATTATTTTATTTAACGGGTAAGTTAAGTTTTTTTAAATATGTCTATTGTTAAATTAAAATTATGTTATAATGTATATAGTAGGATAAGATAGTTTAAATACTAATATCCTTTTAAATAAGGGAGGTGTAGTTTAAGAACCAAAAATTATTAAAATATAAATATAAAAATTAGGAGGAAAATTTATGTGGATTTATATAGTTATAGCAGTTATAGTAATAATTTTAATCTATATACTTGCTGTATATAATAGTTTAGTAAGATTAAAGAATAAAGTTAAAGAAGCATTTGCTACTATGGATGTTTACTTAAAAAAGAGATGGGATTTAATTCCTAATATTGTTGAGACTGTAAAAGGTTATGCAAAACATGAAAAAGATACTTTAAATGAAGTTGTATCTTTGAGAAATAGTGTTTATAATAACATGTCTGATGATGAGAAAATTAAGACTAATCAAGAATTATCAAAGGGAATAGTTAAAATAATGGCTTTAGCAGAAAGTTATCCTGAATTAAAAGCTAATGAAAATTTTAAAGATTTAAGTAATCAACTTGCTAAAGTAGAGGATGATATTGCTAATTCAAGGAAATATTATAATGGTGTTGTAAGAATGTTTAATAATAAAGTGGAACTGTTTCCAAGTAATATTATAGCGGGAATATTTGGATTTAAAACTAGAGCAATGTTTGAAGCAAATGAAGCTGAGAGAGAAAATGTAAAAGTTCAATTTTAAAAATGAGGGATAATAGTGAAAAAAAATTTTAAAGTAATAGCTGGATTTATTTTTCTCTTATTAACTATTTTAACTCCTGTAAAAATTGCGGCTTTAACGGATGAAACTCTTAATGAGTATACTATTAATAAATATGATGTTAATATTGTTGTTAATGAAAATAATACTTTTGATATAACAGAAAGAATTACAGCATATTTTAATATCCCAAAGCATGGTATTTATAGGATGATTCCTTTAAGAAATACACTTACTAGAGCAGATGGCACTACTTCAAATAATAGAGCTCAAGTAACTAATTTAAGTGTGGATAATGAGTATTCTGTTGCAAGGGAAAATAATAATTATAAAATTAAAATAGGCTCTGCTAATAGATCTTTAACAGGAGAACAAACTTATACTATTAAATATACTTATAATATTGGAAAAGATCCTATGACGACTTACGATGAATTATATTATAATATTATTGGACCAGAATGGGATACAACAATTAGTAATGTAACATTTTCTATAACTATGCCTAAAGAATTTGAACAGACTAAAGTAGGCTTTTCTTCAGGACCAGTGGGATTAGCTAATAGTGATAATATAGAGTATACAATTAATGATAAAACAATTAGTGGTAGTTTAAATGGTGTTATTAATACTGGAGAAGCTTTGACAGTAAGATGTGAATTACCTGAAGGTTATTTTGTTGGGGCGGGGTTTAAGGCAAATCCTTTAATATGTTTCTTATTATTGTTACCAATATTATTTTTAGTAATTTCTATAATTTTATGGTCTAAATTTGGTCGTGATGAACAAGTTGTAGAAACTGTAGAGTTTTATCCTCCAGAAGGTTATAATAGCTTAGAAGTTGGTTTTCTATATAAAGGGAAAGCAGAAAATCAAGATGTTACATCTTTACTTATTTATTTAGCTAATAAGGGATATATTAAAATTGAAGAAACAGAAGAGAAAACTCTTTTTAAAAAAGCAAAAGGTTTTAAAATTATTAAAGTTAAAGAATATGATGGTAATAATATTAATGAACAAAAGTTTTTAGCTGGCTTATTTAAAACTAATAAGAAAGGAAATGTTGTAACAGCTAGTGATTTATATGATAATTTTTATATTACTATGAATGATATATTAGATAATGTTAATGATAAAGAAAACAAAAATAAGATTTTTGAAAAGAAAGCAACTAGTAAAAGAATATTTGTTATTTTAATGATTGTTTTAGCTTTTTGTTTTATAACTAGTCCTGTTGTTCCTTATTATGGGGAAGTGATGATGCTACTGTTTGGTACTTTATTTCCAGGTATTGGGTTGACAATTATGATTGTTATGCTTTTTAGTAAAGCTCAAACTATTTATGTTAATGGTATTCCTACAAAATCAGCTTTATTAACAAAGGTTTTTGGACTAATTTTTGGAGTATTTTTTGGAGTATTTCCATGGCTATTTATTGTATTACCGGCATTATTAGAACATCCTTATTATTTAATTGGATATGTTATTGGTATAGGCTGTATAATAGGGATGATTATATGTTTAATTTATTTGCCAAAAAGAACGGCATTTGGAAATGAAATATTAGGTAAATTACGAGGCTTTAAAAATTTTCTTGAGAGTGCTGAAAAAGAGAAACTTGAGGCTATGGTTATGGAAGATCCAACGTATTTTTATAACATTTTACCATTTACTTATGTTTTAGGGGTATCTGATAAATGGATTAAAAAATTTGAAAGTATTTCAATGCAAGCGCCATATTGGTATGTTAGTTCAACTCCATTTAGCGTTAATACTTTTGGAACATTTATGGATTCTACAATGGTGTCAGCTCAAAGGTCAATGACTTCTAGCCCACAGAGTACATCTACTAGCGGAGGATTTTCTGGTGGAGGATTCTCTGGCGGTGGCTCTGGAGGTGGAGGAGGAGGTTCTTGGTAACTTTCTCTTATAAAAGATGATTTATGAATCATCTTTTTTTTGTAAAAATTCTTATTGACATTATATTTAGCTAGGCATATAATTAAATAGCATGTGACATGTTGTCATATGATAGAGGTGAGTATATGCCTAGTCAAACTTTTTTTAATTTAGACAAAGAAAAGCGAGAAAAACTAATTTTATATGCAATGGAGGAATTTGCTAATAATCTTTATCCTAATGTATCTATAAATAAAATAATTGCTAAAGCACAAATTCCTAGAGGAAGTTTTTATATGTACTTTAAAGATAAGGATGATTTATTTAGTTATTTAATAGATATAAATACTAAGAAAACTAATAAACTTATTAAAAATATTTTTATTAGGAATAAAGGAGATTTGAGAAATTCTTTTGTAGATATATATACTTGCCTTGAGGAAAATCTCTACAAAAAAGAAATGATAGGGATTTTTAAAAATATATTTATTTTTAGAAGAATTAGAGATAAGAAAATAGAATTAGCGGATCATGAATTATTTTTAGTTATTGAAGATTATATTGACAAAAATAACTTAAAAGAAACTGATAATATAGAGTTTGTGTTTATGTTATTGATTCAAAATTTATTAATTTCAGTGGCTGATTTAATAAAAAACAATAATTCTAAGGAAATAAAGAGGCACTATTTAAAAAAATTAGACATATTATGTTATGGAATATACAAAAAGGAGGATTATAATGATTAAGATATTTAAATATTTGAAAAATTCAATTGGGTCTGTTTTATTAATTATTTTACTTTTATTTGTTCAAGCATGGCTAGATTTAACTTTACCAGAATATACATCAAAAATAATTAATGTTGGAGTGCAACAAAAAGGTATTGAAACTGCGGCGATTGAAAAAATAGGACAAAAGACACTTGATAAATTAACTTTATTTATGAATCAGGCTGATAAGGAGTATATAGAAAATAATTATCAAAAAAGTTCTACTTATAAAGAGGAAGATATTTATAAATTATTAGATACAGCAAATAAAGAAAAAGTTGCTGATATATTAGAAGAACCTATGACTATTGTTAGTTTTGTTAGTAACAATAAAGAGAATAATGATTTTTTAAAAAATATACCTGAGGGATATGATATTTATCAGTTTATGGAAGTGATGCCTGCTGAGAATAAGAATATCTTATTAAAGGAAATAAAGAAAAAATTTACTGATTATCCAGATACTATTATTGAACAAGCGGCTATTAATTTTATAGCTGATGAGTATGAAAGAATAAATATAAATATTGATAAAATACAAATAAATTATATTATAAAAGTTGGCATTATTATGATTTTGATTGCTGTTGGATGCATGATTACGGGATTAATTACTGTATTTGTGGGATCTAGAATGGCAGCAAAGCTAGGTAAAACAATAAGGGAAAAGGTATTTACTAAAGTTGTTGGTTTTTCAAAGAATGAAATGAAGACTTTTGGACCTGCTTCTTTAATTACTAGAACAACAAATGATGTACAACAAGTACAGATGGTTATTGTCTTTTTATTTAGAGTAGTATTTTATGCTCCAATAATTGGAATTGGTGGAGTTATGAAAGCTTTACGTACTAATTCCGCAATGACTTATATAATTGGACTTGCCGTTTTAGCTATTTTATTAGTAGTATTAATATTATTTGCTATTGCAATGCCAAAGTTTACAAAGATTCAAAAGTTAATTGATAAACTTAATTTAGTTACTAGAGAAATATTATCTGGGTTACCAGTAATACGAGCTTTTTCTAATGAAAAACATGAAGAAGAAAGATTTGAAGATGCCAATAGAAAATTAACGAAAGTAAATATTTTTGTTAATAGAACAATGAGCTTTATGATGCCAGTAATGATGTTAATTATGAATTTGGTTTGTTTAACAATAGTATATAAAGGAGCTGTTGGAGTAGATAATGGATCAATGCAAGTGGGAGATATTTTAGCTTATATTCAATATACAATGCAAATTATTATGGCTTTCTTAATGATTTCAATGATGTCTATCATGTTACCTCGTGCTAATGTATCAGCTAAGAGAATTTTAGAAGTATTACAAACAAATAATACAATTATGAATAAAGAAGTAGTAAAAGAATTTAAAAAGGAAGAAAGAGGTAAAGTAGAATTTAAAAATGTTTCATTTAGATATCCGGATGCAGATTATGATGTACTAACGGACATAAATTTAGTAGCAAATCCAGGAGAAACTACAGCTTTTATTGGATCAACTGGATCAGGAAAATCAACGTTAATAAACTTAATTCCACGTTTTTATGATGTAACGGGAGGCGAAATAATAGTTGATGGTATTAATATAAAAGATGTAGATATTAAAAAATTACGTGATAAAATTGGCTTTGTACCACAAAAAGGAATTCTTTTTACAGGAAGTATTTCTGAGAATATTAAATATGGTAATTCGAAAATTACTAATAAAGATGTAGACTTAGCTCTTAAAATATCTCAAGCAGAAGAATTTGTTAATAAATTAGATAAGAAAAAAGAATATCAAATTTCGCAAGGTGGAACAAATGTTTCTGGTGGACAAAAACAAAGATTATCTATTGCAAGAGCTATTGCTAAAAATCCTGATATTTATATTTTTGATGATTCTTTTTCTGCTCTTGATTTTAAAACAGATGCTAAATTAAGAAAAGAATTAAAAACAATTACTAAAGATAAAACAGTTTTAATAGTGGCCCAAAGAATTTCAACAATATTAAATGCTGATAAAATAGTTGTCCTTCATGAAGGAGAAATTGTAGGAATTGGTAAGCATAAAGAATTATTAGAAAACTGCCAAGTGTATAAAGAAATTGCTTTATCTCAATTAAGTAAGGAGGAATTAGAAAATGCCTAGACCACGTGGTGCTCGACAAGTCGAGAAAGCTAAAGATTTTAAAAAAACTCTTTTAGAACTTCTTTCTTATTTAAAAAATTATAAATTTAGATTAATTTTAGTAATATTATTTGCTATTTGTTCAACAGTATTTTTAATTATTGGCCCTAAAATAATGGGAAATATTACTACAGAAATATTTAATGGGTTAATAAAAAAGATTTCTAATACGGGATCAATTAATTTTAATTATATAACTAAAACGACTATTTTACTAATATTATTATATGGAATTAGTTCTTTATTTTCAGCTATTCAAGGAATTATAATGACTGGTATTTCTAATGATGTTTCTTATAAATTAAGAAATAATTTGAGTAAAAAAATTAATAAAATTCCTATGAAATATTTTGATAGTAAAACGCATGGAGAAGTTTTATCTATAGTTACAAATGATATTGATACTCTTACAATGTGTTTAAATCAATCAGTTACTTCTATTATTAGTGGAGTAGCAACTATTATTGGAGTTTTAATTATGATGATATCTATTAATATTCCAATGACTTTAGCTGCTATATTAATAGTACCTTTATGTATGTTAATATTAAATAAAGTTGTTAAGTATAGTCAAAAATATTTTGCTATGCAACAAGAATATTTAGGTCATATAAATGGTCATGTTGAAGAAATTTATGGTGGACATGATATAGTAAAAGCATTTAATGGAGAAAAGAAGGCTTTAGAAAAATTTACTGATTTAAATAAAACTTTATATAATAGTGCTTGGAAAAGTCAATTTTTAGGAACTGCTATGCATCCAATAATGCAATTTATTGGTAATTTGGGATATGTTGTAATATCTATTTTGGGTGGATATATGGTTATACTTGATAAAATTGAAGTAGGAGAAATTCAATCATTTACTCAATATGTAAGAAATTTTACGCAACAAATAAATCAGTTATCACAAGTTATGGCTAATATTCAATCAGCTATAGCTGCTAGTGAAAGAGTATTTGAATTTTTACATCTAGAAGAAGAAAAAGAAGTAAGTGCTAAAGGGTTTGATGTAAATACCTTAAAGGGAAATATTGAATTTAAAAATGTTAATTTTGGCTATAATGCGGATAAAACAATAATTAATGATTTTTCTTGTAAAGTTAAAACTGGTCAAAAAGTTGCTATTGTAGGACCAACAGGAGCTGGTAAGACAACAATTGTTAAATTATTAATGCATTTTTATGAGTTAAATGGAGGAAAAATTTTAATTGATGGGAAAGATTTAAATTTATATAATCGACATGAAATACGAAAAGCATTTGGAATGGTTTTACAAGATACTTGGTTATTTAATGGAACTATAAAAGATAATATTAAATATGGAAAGTTAAATGCTTTAGAATCAGAAATAATTACGGCGTGTAAAACAGCTAGTGTTGATCATTTTATAAAAACTTTACCTGATGGATATGATATGGTTTTAAATGAAGAAGCGGATAATATATCAGGTGGTCAAAAACAGCTTTTAACAATTGCGAGAGTAATTTTAGCAAATCCTAAAATATTAATATTAGATGAAGCTACTAGTAGTGTTGATACTAGAACTGAAATATTAATTCAAAAAGCAATGGATAAGTTAATGGAAGGAAGAACTAGTTTTATAATAGCTCACCGCTTATCAACAATAAAAAATGCAGATTTAATTTTAGTTATGAATAATGGAGATATTGTGGAACAAGGAAACCATGAAGAACTTTTAAAGAAACAGGGATTTTATGCTAATTTATATAATTCCCAATTTAATGTTGAAGAGGAATAACCTCTTTTTTTCTTGCTTTAGTATTGTAAAAATTGAAAAAATATATTAAAATTTTATATAGTATAGGTAAGGTGATTAAATGAATAATGGGGTTAATAATAACATTCAACAGCCAAATATAAATACAACTATGCAACAGCCAACAGTACAATCAGTTAATGGAGTAGGCCAAAGTCTTCAACCACAAATGCCACCAATGCCGCAGCAATCACAACCTACTTTAGAAAAACAAAAAAAGACTATAAATATATCTTTAATACTTATATTTATAATCCTTTTATTAGCTGGGTTTAGTATTTATTCTTATTTGAACTATAAAAGTGAAATTGCGCGCTTGAATTATGAGTGTAGTCCTGTAAAGGCAATGGAAGAAGTTAAACTAGATTTAAATTCTACTTTAGTAAAAGATTTATATAATAAAGTTTATACTAATATAAGAGAAGATATTGCTCAATTTAATTTAACAGATGAGTTAAAACTTTATTTAGCTTTTAAACAAATTCCTAGTGATAAATTTTATGATTCTAATTGTAATTTGTTTGATCAAACTAGTATGAAATTATATTCATGTACAACAGGCGGAGATTTTGTTCCTAAAGCATTTAAGGAAGAAAGTTTACAATTAGAAGTTAAAAAGCTTTTTGGAGAAAAAGTTACTTTGGAAAATAAAAACATTCAACTTGGTGGTATTTGTTTAGGAGGATACCAATATATTGCCGAAAGAGGAGAATATGTTGAAGGTAACTGTGGTGAATATAATTCAACTATTTATCGGGCTGATAAAAAATTAGTAGAAGCTGTAAGTACACAAAATACAATTAAACTTAAAGAAGAAGTACGTTATTATGGTAATGAAAAAAATCCTATTCCTGATTATTTAAAAAGTGGAGATTATATTTATACATTTAGATTAGATACTAATTATAATTATGTGTATGTTAATAAAGAATATGTAGAAAAATATTAAGAAGGTGAAAAATAATGGAAATAAAAAAGATAGTAACAGGAGTGCTTGATGAAAACTGTTATGTATTAATAAAAAATAATACCTGTTTAATAGTAGATCCAGGTGATGATTATGCTAAAATTAAAGCGGAGATAAAAGACTCTAAAGTATTGGGAGTATTAATTACTCATTCTCATTTTGATCATATAGGAGCTCTTAGAAATTTCTTAACAAAAAGAAGTATTAAAATTTTTAAAAGAAGCAATGTAGAAGAAAATAAAATTTATAATATTGGAGATTTTTCTTTTAAATGTTTATATACTCCAGGACATTCTAAAGATTCTGTAACTTTTTATTTTGAAGATGAGGAATGTATGTTTATTGGTGATTTTATTTTTAAAGATTCTATTGGAAGAACTGATTTACCAGGTGGAGATCAAAAAGAAATGCAACAAAGTATTGATAAACTTTTAACTATAGATAAGGATGTAAAATTATATCCAGGTCATTATGAAGAAACAACATTAAATGAAGAAAGAAAAAACAATGAATATTTAAAAAAATAAATAGTAGTAAAAACTACTATTTTTATATGAAAAATAAGGTGCTTATAAATCCGATTATCATTGCTAGTACCATAATAATAGAAACTATTTTAATTACTTTATCGCTCATAATATTCACCTCTTTAATAATTATAAAATAATTGTCCAAAAAAGTAAATTTATTTTTTGCATGTATTGTCTATTTAAATAATAAAATTTGATAGGTGATATTATGGTAAAAAAGATAATAGTAAGATTCAAAGCAAATAAAATTTTAGCAATTTTATGTATATTAACTATAGTAGCTTTATTATTAGGAATATTTTATATTACAATTTTAAATAAAGCTAATAAAAATTTGATTTATGAAAATAGTAATAATTATCTAAATTATATAAGGAATAATAAAGTTAATAATTTAAAAACTTTTGGTAATGCTTTTATTGCAGGAGAAAGTATAGTTATAGTTGATTGGTTATTAGGTATTTCTTTAATAGGAATTCCTATAGTTATTTTTATTTTGTTGTTTAAGAGTTTTTTAACTAGTTTTACTTTTATTTCTATATTATATAATTTTAAATTGAAAGGAATATTATTTGCAGGGGTATATATAATACCATTAATTTTTAATTTACTGATTTTATTTTTATTAACATATTATTCAATAAACTTTTCAGTGATGATTTTTAATTATTTTTTTAGAAAAAAAGAATATAATCGGAGAGTTATTGTAAAAAGATATTCTAAGGTATTATTTTTAAGTTTTATAGCTGTACTTATAGCTAGTTTAATGGAAGGTTTTATGGTTCCTTATGTTTTAAAATTTATTTATTTTTAAGAAGAGTTACTTTTTTTAAAAATGTAAATTTTACACTTGATTATTTACATCTATTTGTCTATAATTGTAATAGGAGGGTAAAACATGAAAGATTTAAATTTAATACTTACAGAATTAGGAATTAGTAAAGTTCGCTTAGCAAAATATTTGGGTGTTTCTAGACAAATGTTATATAATTATTTAGGTTTAGATGATATAAGTAAATGGCCTAAAGAAAAATCTGCGAAATTACTAAGTTTATTGAATATTAATGAAATTAGTGAATTAGATAAGATAAAAATTACTGGTGAATATATAATTGAAGTTGAAAATAGATTAAATGAAGGGGTAAAAGATTCTGGTAATAAAGAAGTAATTGCTGATTTGAAAGGTTTTAATAAAAAGGAACAAGAACTTTTATCAGATATTATTAATTTATTAAAAGAAAAGTTGGCCCAGGATAAGACTAAAGAAACTTTTAATACTTACTTATATTTATTTCATTTTTTACAATCTATGGAAACAACTGAGGAGTTAAAATTTATTTTAGCCTATATGTCTAAATCTTTAGGATTTACGGATCCATTAGAATTTAATTTTAATAAAGATAAACAATTTATATTTGAAAGCATTATGTTTAGTGCTCTTACACTATATAATAATGGGGGAGCTTCAAAGAATAAATTAAGTGAATCACATAAGAGATTTGTTCAAAATATTGAAGCTAAAAAAGAGGAAAAATTATCTCGTACTCAAGAGTTAAATACTGTTAAAATTCAAGCTTTAAAAGAGTTAGGTTATACAGAAATTAATGAAGAAAATGCTAAAGAAGTATTTGAAAAAATTGCTGAAATTCAATCGCGTAAAGTATAAGAGAGTAGGGGATTATTAAAATAAAAAAAGCATTATATTTAGATAAATAAATATAGTGCTTTTAATTTGGAATTTATGAATATTATTAATTATCTTTAGAAGTTGTATTAGTTATAGTTTTAATTATTTTATTTATTACATAAGAAGTTTCATTAGGATAATTAGGATAAAATTTTAATAAAGGTATTCCAATTTCATTACAAATTTGTTGAACTTTTATATCTCGTGCTTGTCTTTTTTTAATTTTATGAGTATTATCATTTAATTCTATTAATACTAATACTTTTTTATAATCTTTATCAAAGATTGCAAAATCAATATTTCTAAATAAATCAGTATAATAGTAATTATTATTAATTTTTTTAACAATACTAGCTAAATTAAGTTGAGGGATAATTCTATAATTATATTTACTTTCTTCTAATACTTTAATTTTATTATAAAAATCTCTTTCGACTATAGTCATAAAGTCCTTTTTTTCATAGGTTAATTTTCTTTTTTCAATATCTTTATTTTTAAAGAAAAATAATTTTAAGATATTAACTAGAATGGTAATAATACCAAGCCAAAAGACGATTAAGAAAATACTAATGTTAAAGATAATATTTTTAATTATTTCCATTATTAATCACCTGGATCTATTCCTGTATTTTTATATGATTTTATGTTTATTATTAACTTCCTATAATTGATATTATGTTAACTTCTGTATATTTTTCTTTTATTTTTTAATAAAATATTATTATATATAAGTTAAATATTATAGATTAATTAATTTAATTATACTTCTCTTCTATTATAGTTATAATAAATATTAATTTAGGAATTATAAATTATTAATTAATTTTAGCTAAATTTTCAATTTTTTTAAACTTATTTTTAAATTATATATTTATTTAATTAATAACTATATCTTAATATCTTTATATTTAACTATAATATATATAATAATATAAATATATAATATATAGATGTATTTTAATTAAATTTAGTGATGAACTATCCACTTTTATAAAAATAAATTGCTTAAAATGCATTTTAATTTTTAAGTATATATTCTTAGTATTTTATAAATACTAATATTGGAGGGATGTTTATGCAGAATAATTTAATTAAGTGTGATGTTAATAGCTGCAATCACAATAATATAAAAGAGGGGACTTGTCAGTTAGAAAAAATACAAGTATCTTGTACTTGTAATAAAGATAAATGTTCTAATTGTTTGGAAACTATTTGTGAGAGTTTTGAAACTACAGGAGGAGTAATTACTGATAATGAATATGAAGTAACTTCAGAAATCTAAGTCTGGGTTACTTTTTTTATTTTCTACTCCCCTTCTCTTTTATATTAATTCATCTAAAATGGAAGTTCCAATTTCTGGTTGTTCTACAGCAAAGTTAGCAGCAATTGTTGCCCCAATATTAGCAAGTGTTTCAAATTGAGGTAAGCGTTTAGGCTCTTTAAAATTACGACTATATATAATAACAGGAACATTTTCTCTCGTATGATCATTGCCTTTAAAGGTTGGATCGTTACCATGGTCAGCAGTTATAATTAATAAATCATCAAGTTCTAGTTTATTTAAAATAATAGGAATATCAACATCTAATTCTTCAATGGCCTTGGCATATCCTTCTACATCTCTAGAATGGCCATATAAACTATCAAAGTCAGCTAAATTTACCATACATAAACCAGTAAACTTTTTATCCATAATATCAGTTAATTTATTTATAGCTTCAGTGTTATTACTGGCTTTAATGTTTTTATTTATTCCTTGACCATCAAAAATATCATTTATTTTACCAATACCTATGACGTTATAATTGGCTTCTAATAGGCTATCTAAAACAGTTTTTTTAGGTGGTTTAACGGCATAATCTCGTCTACTAGTTGTTAGTAGTTTATATTTACCAGGAGTGCCTGTAAAGGGACGAGCAATGATTCTTCCAATACGCCAATCTTCTTTTAAAGTTAGGGCTCTTATTTTTTCACAGTATTCATATAATTGATTTATAGATATACTATCTTCATGAGCTGCGACTTGTAAATCAGAATCAGCAGAAGTATATATTATTAAAGAACCATAATTTACTTGTCTTTCTCCTAATTCTTGAATAATGGAGTCATCATTACAACATTTATTGCCAATAACATGTCTACCAGTAATTTCTTCTATACCTACTAAAATATCATAGACAAAGCCATTATTAAATGTTTTAAAAGGAACATCATTTTTTATACCTACCATTTCATAATGTCCATTTAGGGTATCTTTACCAGCATTTATAGGTTTGGCAATTGTATAATAAGCTTCAACAGAAGAATTTTCACTTAAATTTAGGGTATCTAAAAAACCAATCTTTTTTAAATTAGGGATAAATAAATCATAGTTTTCGTTAATATGACCTAAAGTATTAGCTCCATTATCTCCAAAGTTAATAGCATCAGTTGTCTCCCCTACTCCTAATGAGTCTAAAACCATTAAAAATATTCTTTTAAATTTCATATAAGTTCTCCTTATTTATGACTGCGTGGGTGATATTTATTGTAATCACTTTTTACTTTATCAGCACTTACTTCGGTATATATTTTGGTTGTTGAAATATCAGCATGTCCTAACATTTCTTGTATACTTCTAAGATCTGCTCCCCTATTTACTAAATGGGTGGCGAATGAATGTCTTAAAGTATGAGGTGATATATCTTGATTTAGACCTTTTTCTTTTAAAATATGTTTTAAAGTTTTAAAAAAACCTTGTCTAGTAAGAGCCATACCGTGATTATTAAGAAATAATTTAGAACAGCTTTTTTCTTTTAATAAAAGATTACGTTTTTCAAGATATAATTTTAAATAATATATAGCATATTCTCCTAGAGGAATATCTCTTTCTTTATTTCCTTTGCCTAATATTCGAATAAGGCAATTCGTAGTATCGATATCTGTTAGTTCTAAATTAATTAATTCACTAACTCTTAGCCCACACCCATACATTAATTCTAACATAGCTTTATTCCTGTAGTCAAATGGAGTTACTAAGTTAATATCTAGCAATTTATCAATATCTTCTAAAGACATATATCTAGGTAAAGTTTTTCGTAATTTTGGTCTATCAATAAATTCAGCGACATTAATTGATACTAATTTTTGGCGTAATAAATAAGAATGGAAATTTTTAATTACAGTTAAATTATGGGCTACTGTAGTAGGAGATTTTCTATTTCTTTCTTTTAGAAAAGCTTTAATATCAGAACTTGTTATTTTATTAATAGTTGTAATGGAATTTTCTAAAAGAAAATTTTTATATATAGATAAATCATTATAATAGGAAGCTTTGGTTTTATCTGATAAACCTTTTTCAAATATACAATAATTTATAAATTCATCAATGGCATCTGTTATATTCATTTAATCACCCTTTTATGAAATAAGTATAATAAAGTATTATTAAAATTTCAAATAAATTATTTTTCTAAAGAAAAGAAAGCATTAGCTTTCTTACATATTAAGAATAAATAATTCTATTAAGAAATTAGCATCTACATCTTGGGTCTTTACTTTTAAATCAATATCTTGAAGTTTGATCATTAAAGATAATAATTCTTCTTCCGTATAATATTTAGTTAACTCTTTTGTTTTATTAATACGATAGTCAGATTTTTCTTTTAAGATAGTAGCAATTTCTTTAGTAGTTAATCTTTTCTTTTCTAAAACTTTAACTTGATATAATATTCTAATTTGGCTTGCTAATAAGCCTACTATACTTATTGGCTCAATTTGATGAGATAATAACTCTTGATATTTTATTAAAGCTTGTTTTTTGTCTTTTTCAGCTAAAGCTCTAGTAAAAGCAAAAGTTAAATCTTTAGAGTCAACTAGTTTTTCTTCAACTAATTCTTTAACATCTTCGACAGTAATTTTTTTTTCGCTCATTTTATAATCTTTTAGTTTTAGACATTCATTACTTAATCTAGTTAAATCATTTTTCGTATAGTCAATTAGTAAATCTAAGGCTTTTATATCAAGATCATAATTAGTAAATTGATCTTTTATAAATTGCTTAATATTAAACTGACATTCAATATAAGTACAACTTTTTTTTAACTCTTTAGTTAGTTTTAAAGTATTATTTAATTTAGTAGCGCATATTATTAATAAATTATCTTTAGTAGCATTTTCTATATATTTTAATAAATGTTTGATATCATCTTTATTATCTTCTTGAGAAAGAGATTCTATTTTTTTTATAATTATAACTTTTTTAGGAGTTAAAAAACTATATGTATCTAAATCTTCTAAGGCGGCAGCTAAAGTAGTTTCTTCTAAATCATAAGTATTAATAGTTGCGTCTAAAAAGTCAGTATCTTTTATTATTTTTGCTATTTCTTTTTGTAAGGAAAGGGAGTCTAAACTTTCTAATAAATAACTAGGCATTTTCTATATCTTTCTTAATAGATGCAAATATTTCGTCTAATTTATCTGTTGTTTTTCCGCCTCCTTGAGCAAAAGTAGGACTACCTCCCCCATTACCATTTGAGGTAACACTAGCTTTTTTTACTAATAGGCCAGCATTAATTTTACTTGAGCTTCGACATATAAAGTTAACAGAGTTATCATCATTTATATTAGCAAAGAATATTAAAGCAGAATTCATTTTATTAATAAGAGCATCTCCGATAGCTTTTAGTGTATTAAGTTCTTTAAAGTGAGTAGTCATTATAATTGTCTCAATATTATTATAAGTTACTACTTTTTCTAAATATCTATCTAAATTCTTTAAAGAGTTTTGTTGAGTTAAATTTAGATATTTTTTTTCTAATTCTTTTACTTCATGATGAATATATTGTAGTTCATTACGATTATAAATTATATCTTTATATGAGGCTGGTTTTGGATTATCTATATTAATATCGAAAATTAAATGGATATCTTCTTTTTGAGCACTATCTATTATTTTTTTAGCTTTTTCTAATAATTTTATTTTTTCTTCAGTATAAGGACTAATAGCTTCTAATAAATTTTTTTCAATATTAGAATTTGTAGTTGCTTCTATTCGATAAACATTACTTCCTTTGGATTCACATGAGATTATAGCCATTTGATTAATATCTTTAGTATTAGAAGCATGTGTACCACCACATAATTCAATTGATTTGCCTATTTTTACTACACGAACTTGGTCACCATATTTTTCATTAAATAAAGCCATGGCACCTATTTTTTTAGCTTTATCAAGCGGCATTATTTCAGTAGATACAATTAAATTTTTATGAATCATATCATTAGCGAATTGTTCAGTAGCAATAATTTTTTCTTCTGTCATTTTACCTGAATAAGTAAAATCAAATCTTAATTTTTCATCATCAACATAGCTACCAGCTTGTTTTATGGTATTAGATACTACTTGTTGTAAGGAATATTGTAAGATATGAACAGTTGAATGATTAGCTTCTATTTTTTTACGACGATCTTTATCTACGATTAATTCACATTCATCATTAATATTTATTGTTCCAGCTAATAATTTAACTTTATGAATATGTTGAGAATTGGGACCTTTAAAGACATCAATAACGCGGGCTTTAAAATTTTTACTAACAATCATACCTGTATCATTTACTTGGCCTCCTGAGGTGGCGTAAAAACAGGTTCTATCAAGGGCAATATAAGTATCATGATCTATTGAATCAACTAATTCATCTTTGGAAAAAATAGCTATAACATGAGACTTTAAGCGATAAATACCATAAACAAAGCTACTATCTTTTTTAAAGTCTAATAATACTTTCTTTTGAGAAGCCATTTGAGTTTTATTTTTGGCATTTTTCTTGGCTAAATCTTTTTGAGCTTGCATATATTTATCAAATTCTTCTTTAGATACTTTATAACCTAAATCCTGTAAATATTCTTCAGTTAATTCGAAAGGAAAACCATATGTATCGTATAATTTAAAGGCTTCTTCGCCACT
Source organism: uncultured Bacilli bacterium (assembly GCA_947630105.1). GTDB lineage: Bacteria > Bacillota_I > Bacilli_A > RF39 > UBA660 > CANRGD01. Next base: position 30,047 of record CANRGD010000002.1, read on the forward strand.
AATATAGCCATCAAGTGAAGTTGCGACTAGTTCTTTTAAACGGCGTTCTCCAGCTTCTAAAGTATTTAAAAATAATTTTTCTTCTTCTAAGACTAAGGCTTCGATAATTGGTCTTTTTTCTACTAAATAAGGATAGGCATTTTTCATGACATCTACAACGTCACTAACTATTTTATACATAAAGGGACATTCTAAGCCTAACTGTTTACCAAAACGAACACTACGACGTAATAATCTTCTTAGGACATATCCTCTACCAACATTTTCAAAACATGCTCCATCGGCTAAGGCAAATGTAATAGCGCGAATATGATCAGCAATTACTTTATATTCTTTTTGTCCTGAATATAGAGAACCAGCTAATTCTTCTATATGTTTTATAATGGGTTGAAATAAGTCAGTATCAAAATTAGAATCTACTCCTTGAAGAATACAACACCATCTTTCAAGACCAGCACCAGTATCAATATTTTTATGAGGTAATTCTTGATAGTTTTCTCTTTTAACACCTACTTTAGAATTATATTGACTAAAAACATTATTCCAGATTTCAACATATCTTTCTTGATCTATATCATTTTTAAATAATTCAAAAGCATTGTGGTCTTTATCATATTTTTCTCCACGATCATAAAAGATTTCACTGTCTGGACCACAGGGACCTTCCCCTATTTCCCAAAAGTTTCCTGCAAGGGGAATAATATGAGATGGATCAATTCCTACCTTTAACCAATTTTCTTTAGCTTCTTCATCATCTTTATAAACGGTAACATATAGTAAATTTTTATCTATAGCAAAATAGTCTTTACTAGTAAGTAATTCAAAAGCATAAGCAATAGCTTCCTTTTTAAAATAATCACCAATAGAAAAATTACCCATCATTTCAAAAAAAGTTTGATGTACTTTAGTAACGCCAACATTTTCAATGTCATTGGTACGAATACATTTTTGAATATTAGTTATTCTTCTAGATTCTGGTATTTCAGTACCATCAAAATATTTTTTTAGGGGTGCAACACCAGCGTTAATCCATAATAAGCTATCATCATTAATAGGTATTAATGGAGCACTTTCATATATTTTATGATTTTTTTCAGTAAAAAATTTAAACCACATATTTCTTATATCATCATGTGACATATATTTCATTTTAACTACTCTCCTTCATGTTTTTCTATATTTTTTATAATTTCTTCTAATTGATTATAATATTCATCTAGACTACCATTATTTAATAAATAATAATCGGCATATGCAATAGGACCACCTTTAGCTAAGTTTTCTATTTCTGTAATATCTCTATAGGTAACATCAGTTTTATTAAAGGGACGATCTTTTCTATTGGCTATTCTTTCATATCTAAGATTTTTATCAGTTATAATCGCAATTAATTTTAAATTAGGAAATCTTTCTATTAAGTATTTGTATTCATCCCAAGAATATAAGCCATCTAGAACAACAGCAGTTGTTTTTAGAGACTTTTTTATATCTTCTTCTAGAAATTTAGCATAACAGGCTTTACCATATTGTTTTCGTAAATTCTCTCTAAATTCTTTTTCACTTTTACCATCTTCTGTTCTTTTAATACCTGCTTGGGCCATAAGTTTATAAGTAATATTACCAAAATGTAATTTTACATAGCCTTTTTCTTCTAAATAATCTGTAGCGATGCTTTTACCAGTTCCACACATACCAACAATTGCAATTAATTTATTCATATAATTTCTCCTTCTGTTTTCTTTATAATATTTTGAGCTTCTTTTTTTAATTGCTCAAAACTAGTATTATTAATAATATAATCAAAATCATTATAAGAATCTAGTTCTGTTTCTGTAATATGATTTTTTTCTTCAGGAGTTAATTGATCATCATAATTTTCTCTATTTAATTTTATGGTTGTGACATCAGGATATTTTGCTTTAATACTTGTAAATTCTGCAATTAATCTGGCATCTGTAATGATAAAGGTATCAAAGAAATTACTAAGTATTTCAATATCTTCAAATAATCTATCTAAGAGAAATGTTTTTTTACCTAATTTTTCTTTAATAATTTCAATTCCCATTTTTTGTAAAAATTCTCTTGGTTTTTCGGTAGTATTGACATTCCATGAAAAATACGTTTTAGCATATGAATACAAGGGTTCTGTTATACGAATTAGGCATGGATTTTTACCATATTTTTTTAATTCATCTTTTAAATATTCACCGAACACATTTTTCCCTGATTTTGCTTTTCCACCAATTACATAGATTTTCATAATTCCTCCTAAAACAAATAAAAGACCTAATTATAGGAGGACTATAAGCCCGGTACCATCCTACTTTGGTCTTTATTTTAATAACGGTTTTCCCGAATAAAACTCCTAAAGTAGCTTCCTAATAATAATATTGTTAATTTTCATCAACCATTAACTTTCTAAAAAATATAAATTATTAGTACTTATCTTTAATCAACGTTTTATATAGATTGTAATTTTTCATTAGTTTTATTATTTTTTACTTTTCCTAGTATATTCATCTTTTCATTAATAAAAGTTAAAATAACTTTAAGGCAAGCAATTACAGGTGTTGCAATAATCATACCTATAATACCAAAGAAGTGTTGAAAAATCAAGAGTCCAATCATAATAGTTACAGGATGTAATTTCATAGTATGACCCATTATTAATGGTTGATAAAAATTATTTTCTAGTAGTTGAACGACTATTATAGATATAATACAAGCAACTCCAGTAAGAGGAGATATAGTAAAGCCAACAATTATTGCCGGTATGGCACCTATATAAGGACCAAAATAAGGAATAATATCAGTAATAGCACAAAATAAAGCAAAAATCATTGGGGCTTCTAACCCAGCAATAGTAAGGCCAATGCTTTGAGTTATAAATACTAAAAACATAATTAAAAATACCCCTTGAATATAACTACGAAGTGAAGAGTTAATTCTTTCAATTAAATCACTATAATTCTTTTTCCATGTAGTAGGCATTATATTTAATAAATTTTTATTGATTTTATTAAAATCAAATAACATATAAAAACCTATCATTAACCCTAATAGAAAAGTCATTCCTCCACTAACTAAGGATTTACTAAAATTAATAATAATTTCTGGTAAATCAGTAGTTAATCCTATACCAAAATCTTCTAGGCTTTTATATATTTGACTACGAATATTACTTGTATCAATGTAATTAGATTTTTCAATATTATAAAATATTTTATTTACAAAAGTCATTAAATCTTTTAAAATGTCTGGAATGGTAATTATAAAATCTTTAATTTGATTAATAAATGTGGGAATGAATAAAGATAAAATTATAAAAAGCCCACCAATTAATAAAATATAAATAATTATACAGCCAAGGACTCGAGGAATTTTTTTCTTTTCAAAATAACTTACCGCAGGTTCAAATAACCAGGCGATGATAAAGCCTATAAAAATTGGAGATATTACTAGTAATAAACTTTTAAGAAATTTTAAAATATGCCATTCTTTTATTAAATATGTGCCTAATAAAATAAGGGCAATTATAGTCATAAAATAACCAATATTTATTAATTTTTTACCTGTTAGTAGGATATTATTTAAACTACTTATATCAATTTCTGAATCTGTTTTCTTTTTAAACATATTTTATAGCCTCCTTTAATTAATTATAACATGTTTTCTAGTAATATACTATAAGTTATTGTATAATATTTTTGGTGAAATTATGAAGACAATTAATAAAAACTGTGAAAATGAAATAATTATTAAGAATTCTCGGTTTATTACTTTTTTAATTAAAATAAAGACAGTTGAGCAAGTAGCTTTAGAACTTAAGACTATTAAAAATAGTTATCCTAAAGCAACACATTATTGTTATGCTTATAAATTAGGTTTAAATATAGCTAAAGCGGATGATGATAAAGAACCTAGTGGAACAGCGGGAGTACCTATGTTAAATGTATTAAATAAAGAAGATATTAGTAATGTTTTAGCTGTAACTGTTAGATATTTTGGGGGCGTAAAATTAGGAGCTGGTGGATTAATTAGAGCATATTCTAGGACAATTAGGGAAGCTTTAGCTAAAGTTTCTTTAGTGGAATTAGTGAAGGGCTACTATGTAGAAATAGAGTGTTCATATGAGGAGGTAAATAGTCTTGATAGGCTTTTAAAACAAGAAAAAATAGTCTCTAAGGACTATTTATATAAAATTATATATAGAGTCTTAATTGCAAAAGATGATATTTCTTTACTACAAAATTATGCTTATAAAATACTTGAAGATGTATTAATTGAGCGTAATTAACCATAATTAATAATAGTTTTTAATCTTTTGATAACCTTTTTTTCTATTCTAGAAATATATGATTGGGATATTCCTAATTTTTCAGCTACTTCTTTTTGGGTTAATTCATCATGGCCCATTAAGCCATATCTTAAAATCATGATATCTCTATCTCGGGGTTTTAAATGAAGAACTTCATTAATCATGAGAGATTTTTCTGTTTCTTCTTCAATTCCTCTAGTTACAACGTCGGCAGCTGTTCCTAATACATCTTCTAAATGTAATTCATTACCATCACTGTCATTAGAAAGAGAAGCATCTATACTTACTTCACTTTTTATTTTTTTATTTTTGCGTAGATACATGAGGATTTCATTATCTATACATCTTGAGGCATAAGTTGCTAATTTAATGTTTTTACTTTTACTAAAAGTATTAATTCCTTTAATTAAGCCTATTGTTCCAATACTTACTAAATCTTCTAAATCAATACCTGTATTTTCATATTTTTTAGCTAAAAAAACTACTAATCGCAAATTATGTTCAATTAATTTATCTTTTGCGGCTTCATCGCCATCATCTTTTAAACTAACATAGTAATCTTCCATCTCTTTGGTTAATGGTTCAGGCAACATATCAGTTGCGCCTACATAAAAACAACTACTTACTTTTTTAAATATTTTTTTTAAAAATTCTTTTATTTTTTTCATAATTCCTCCTTTAATTTATTTGGTAATATACACTCTATTCCATTTAATTCAAACTTTTCTTTACTAAAACCTATTAAATAATTTAAAAATAATTTATCTTTAATAATAACCTTATCAGGTTTTAAACATGGAATTACTCCACTAGTATTAAGTGCTTTATATGGAACATAAATATATTTAGCTGTTTTTTTTAGAGGCAAATTAACTAAGATAATGCTTCTTTTTTTATAGGGATCTATTAATTGATTTCCAGTATCTATCATTCCTTCTAAAATATATTTCTTTTTATTAATATATATTTCAACTATATATTTATTAGAATAGATACTTTTATATTTTATATTTTCCTTGATGAATAAAAATATTATTATGGGAGAGCCAATTAATAAAATTAAAAAATTTAAAAGATGATTATTATTAAGAACTAAAAAGCCTTTATCATGATAAGTTATTCCTATATCAAATAAATAAAAACTACCTCCTAGAATAATACTTAATAAGTAAAAATAGGTAATATTTTTGAAAAAGTTTTTTTTACCAAAACTAACTAAAATGATTAAAATACTTATTACAAATTTACTTAATAATAAAGTATAGTTATTTAGTTTAATAAATAATAAAAGGATTGATAAGCTTCCTACTAGGCTTCCTAATAATAATCTAAGAGGATGAGGATGTAGTTTTAATACTTTTTTTACTCCATATAAAATAAAGAAATCAATGATGAAATTAATTAAAAAAACTAGATCTAAATATATTTTCAAATTATCACCATCATTAATATACAAAGAAAAAAACGACTATATTGTCGTTTTAAAGGCTTATATTTTCTTTTTCTTGATAAATATTTTTATTATATAGCTTAAAAATATTATCATTATAATGACAAAAGCCCATTTTAAGATTGAATTAACTGCTCCCCTACTATATTTATTTATAATGGAGAAAATATTTTCTGGTAAATATTTTCCTATTAAAGCACTGACATCGGGAAGAGGAATATTATCTTTAATAAAAGTTAATATTCTTAGAGAAATTTCGATAATAGCTAGAGCATAGACAAAAGAATCAAATCTTTTAAAAAACATTACTATAATTAAAATTAAAAGGATTAAGATAATTAAATCAATATACATTTTTTTCACCTCTATTATAAGAATATTTTAGCATGAAGATCTTCTTTTGTCTAGAAAAGAAAAGAACTAGAGATCTAGTTCTTAATTAAATTTTCTTAATTTTATTGTATAAGCTAAGCCAACGCTACCTGCTAAGATAATTCCTAATACTAATAATAAATTAATATCAGCTGTTTCTGGGTTATCTTTTGGATTGTCACTTGCTGTTGGTGCTTCACGGGCTTGTACTACTTTAATATAAACATCAACTGGATTAGTAAATGTATACTCATTATCAAGCTTATTAGTATAAGCTGAATCTAAGAATAATCCTTCATAAGTATAATCTTGAGGAATGGCTTCTAAAATAGCTTCTTCAATCATTTTGAATGCTTCATCATTAAATTTTGTTCCTATTGGTAATTCGAAAGATAATGGTTCTTCTCCTTCAGCATGGAAGGTTACTGTTATTGTTTCTATTAAATAAGATTCATTGAAACCAGTTTTATCTAAATTTTCAATAAAAGCGGGATTATACATTAACATTCCTACATCAGTTGCTAATTTATTATCTTTAGCTAGACCATCATTATAACCAATATAAGCATTTTTAACTTTACCACCAGATACATAAACATTAACATCATTTATTTTACCATCATCTTGCCAGGTACTACCTTCTTTACCATCTGTTCCTACATAAAGAGTTGTTATTGTTCCACCTTCAATATTAGTTTCAACACTATTAACTTCTCCACGATTTGCTGAGGCATATTCTGCAATTGTTCCATCTTCAATGGTAACGATTGAACTACCAGTATAGCCATTAGAACCAGCAGCACATAACCAAGCGATATTAGTATCTTCACCAGTAACAGTTAATTCTACTTCGTGAGTATTAGAAATACCTTCACCACCGCCATATACTGTATTGATAGATCCTCCTTCAATTTTTAAGATAACTTTTTCTACAACTGTTGTAGAATTTTGATAGTCTCCATTATACCATGTATGACTATCACCTTCTGTTCCTGAAAAACTTGCAGCTCCACCACCAACAACTTGGCCTGTTACTGTTCCACCAGTAATAGTAATGTCAGCAGTTTTAACGGTTGATTGATGTAAGCCACCACCAACAATGTTTTTAACTGTTCCACCAATCATTTTAATATTAGTAGATGTAACATCGGCAGCATGGCTTCCACCAACTACAGTTGTGTCTTCTTCTAGTTCAATTGTTTGATTATCACCATATGTGACTATTGTTTTTCCTTCATCATTAGCAGAAATAACTATTGGTACGCCATTAGCAAATAAGAAATTTTTACCTCCTATAGTATCCTTAGTTGGAACATTTTCAGCAGCTTTTACAGTGGGAAGTATAAAAAGTGTGGCAATAAACATACAAAGCCCAAATAATATTTTCTTTTTCATAAATCTTTATCCTTTCTAAATAGATTCTTTCTATCTAATTTGATGGTATCATAGGCAAATTTCTTTTTCAATTAATTCTCACAAATAAATTTTTAATTGACACATTTTTTGTATATTAAATTACCTTTTTCGTGCTATAATCTATGATAGAGGTGGCCTATGAAAGATACTAATAATAATTATCAAAAAATAAGAATTTCACGAGTAGAGTATCATCATAATAATTATGTAAAAAAATCAAGACTTAGGCTTTGGGCTTTTTTTCTACTTTGTATTTTTTTTCTTACGTTAATAGGGGGAATGAGTGTTATTTTATTAAAGTGGCATACTGATAATAAAAAGATAAAGAAGTTAAATTCAAATTTAGAAGATATAGTTAAATCTAAATATATTGATGAAGAAGGTACTTTACAAAATCCTCCTTCGGATAAAGAAAGTGATTATTGGTATTATATAAAGGTTCCTTTTTATAATGTTGATTTTAATGAACTTTTAAAGAAAAATAAGGATACGGTAGGTTTTATTCATATGAATAGTAGTAATATTAATTATCCAATTGTACAAGCTGATGATAATGAGTATTATTTAAATCATGCTTTTGATAAGAGTAAAAATGATGCAGGATGGGTTTTTATGGATGCTAAAAATAATAAGCAGTTTACTGATTTTAATACCATAATTTATGGACATGGTCGATTGAATAAAACAGTTTTTGGCTCATTAAAAAATGTTTTAAAAGAAAGTTGGCAAAAGGATAAAGATAATTATACAATTTCTATTTCCACACCTTCTAAAAATTATGTTTATCAAATTTTTTCGGTATATAATATAAAAAAGGAAAGTTATTATATAAAAAGTACATTTACTAATGAAGAAGATAAAGAAGAATGGGTAAAAACAATGGTAAAGAGAAATATTGCTCCTATTGAAACTACTGTTGATAGTAATGATCATATTATTACGCTTTCAACGTGTGAAAATAATAGTGGTGGGAGAATAGTTGTTCATGCCAAACTTATTAAAGAACAAAAAAGGTCCTAAGACCTTTTTTAATTTTCTCCTTCTTCAAGCATAGTAGTTATAAAAACTCCATAACCTTTAGAAGTATCATTTAAAATAACATAATTAACAGCTCCAATTAATTTATTATCTTGAATTATGGGTGAACCACTCATTCCCTGAATTATTCCCCCTGTTTTTTCTAAAAGATTGGCATCAGTTATTTCAAATAATATATTTTTAGTTTTACTACCTTCATCTATTGAAAGAATATTAATTGAGAATTCTTCTATTTCTTTAGCATTTATAACTGTTCTTATGTAAGCTTTACCATTATGAATAGTGGAACTGTCCCCTACTTCCATTAATTCTTTGGTTGAAGTATCATTTGTATAAGTACCAAAAATTCCTGTTAGTTCATTTTCTTTGATAGTACCGTAAACATTATTTTTATTATAGGTAGAATTTTTCTCTCCTGCCGAACCATCTTTACTTTTAACAATACTTGATACATTAGCTTCATAAATTTCGCCATCTTTTATTTCGAATTTAGAAATAGTAGATTTTTCAATAATTTCATGTCCTAGAGAACCAAATATTTTACTGGCAGGATCTATATATGATAATGTTCCTATTCCATTTATTCTATCTTTAATATAGAGTCCTGTTTTTAAAATATTATTTTCATCTTTTTCTAATTTAAAAGATATTTCTTTTTCTTTATTATTTCTTAGGACCTTAAAATTTACTTCTCCTTCTAAAGACTCTAAAGCAGTTGTTAAAGAATTTATATCTGTAATTAAAGTATCATTAACTTTAATAATAATATCACCTATTTGGAAACCAGCATCTTTAGCAATATATTTATTATTTACTTCATAAAAATCTACAATTAATACTCCTTTGGAATGAACTTCAATACCTATAGTTTCTCCACCTACATATACTTTATTAGAATAGGCAAAAGTATTTATAGGTATTAATACTAGTAGTAAAATCAAAAATTGTAGCAATTTATTTGATTTTTTCATAATATTCTCCTTCCATTTTTTGATATTTTACTACATTAGTAGTATGTGTAATTTATTAAAGATAATTGATAGAAAAAATTACCAAAAAAAAGATGTTATTCTTCAACTTTGAAGTCTACAACATCTCCATTTTGATTTACTAATTTTGTTACTGCTTCTTCGGCATTTTTTAATTTTTCATCACATAATTTAGCTAAAGTAATAGCTTTATTAAATTCTTCAATAGCATTATCTAAAGGAATATCACCTATTTCTAATTTTTTGACAATTTCTTCCAATTTTTCTAAGCCTTCTTCAAAACTTAAGTTTTCTATTGTTACTTCTTTTTCTTTATTTTTTTCCATTTTTTTCCTCCTATAAAATTTTGGCTTTTATTATTCCATCATCAAATTCAATATTAATTTTAGTATCGGGTTTTAAAGCTTTAGCAGAACTTATAACTTTATCATTACTTTTTACAATTGTATAGCCTCTTTTTAAAGTTGCAAGTGGACTTAAGGTTTCTAATTTTGAAACTATTTGTAAATACTTATTAGCTTTTTTATCAATTAGTTGATGAGGACTTTTTAAAATATAAGAATTTTTTAAAGTTAATAATTTTTTTTCTTTTATATTTATTAAATTGAGACTACTATGTTTTAAACGTTCAATTAAATTATCAAACAGCATATCTTTAGCTTGATAGATCATAATTGGATTTTTAAAGATGGATCTATTTTTAAGATCAGTTATTTTATTTTTATAGTTTTTAATTTTGTTTCCCATAGCAGAATTAATTCTAATATTTATTTGATCTAAATAGTTTATTACATCACCTATTTGAGGAACAGCCATTTCAGCAGCACCAGTGGGAGTTGGGGCTCGTAAATCGGCGACAAAATCGGCTATTGTAAAGTCAATTTCATGGCCTACAGCACTTATAACGGGAGTTTTACATTCATAGATTGCTCGGGCAACTATTTCTTCATTAAAGGGCCATAAGTCTTCAATACTACCTCCTCCCCTACCAACAATTAAAGTATCTAAATCATAATTTTCGCTTACTTTTATTTGTTTAACAATATCATCTTTAGCAGCTTCTCCTTGCACTAGAGCAGGAAATAATAAAATCTCAGTTAAGGGCCATCTTCTTTTAATTGTTGAGATTATGTCTTTTATAGCAGCTCCTGTTGGAGCAGTTACAACACCAATTCTTTTAGGAAATTTGGGAATTGGTTTTTTTAACTCTTTAGCAAATAGGCCTTCTAATTCTAATTTTTTCTTTAATTGTTCAAAAGCTATGTATAAATTACCAATACCATCTTCTAACATATCAGAGACATATATTTGATAAGCTCCAGTTGCTTCAAAGACACTGATTTTGCCAGTTAATAATACTTTCATTCCATCTTGCGGAGTAAACTTTATTTTTTTAGTATTAGAGACAAACATTATGGCATTAATTCTACTATTTTCATCTTTTAAAGTAAAGTAAAAGTGTCCTCTACTATGAGCTTTAAAGTTAGAAATTTCGCCTTTTAAAAAAACTTCATTTAAATTTATATCATTATCAATTTTATATTTTATATATCTTGTTAGTTGTGTTACACTTATATATTTATCATTCATCTTTTCACCTAATCAATTTCATCATGGTATATTTTATCTAAGACACCATTAATCATTTTAGTTACTGCTTCATCAGAATATTTTTTTGATAATTCGATAGCTTCATTAATTGCTACTACACTAGGAGTATCTGTATATTTAAGTTCATAAATTCCTAGTAATAAAATAGCTTGATCAACTTTATTAAGACGATCGATTGTCCAATTTTGTAAGTATTTATTAGCAACTATATTAAGATCTTTTAGATGAGAAATTATGCCTTTTACACTGGATAAGACAAATTCATTTTCCACTTCTAGTTGTTCTTTTACTAACTCAGTTATATTATACTTAATTTTAGCATCTTCATATATTTTTATTTGATAAATAACTTTAATTATTATTTCTCTTAATTCACTGCGATTTTTCATATTATCACCAACCTCATTTTATCATATATTAATAATATTTAATATCTTATTTTTTTTCTTTTATTTGTTTTTTTAAATCATATAAAAAATTAAGGGCTTCCATAGGGGTCATTTCTAAAGGGTTAATTTGTTTCATAGCTTCTTCGGTTTTATTTTTCTTTTCTTCACTTTCTGCTTCACTTAACTCAAATAAAGAGGTTTGTGTGAAAACTTCTTTTTTAGTGCTTTTCTTTTCATAAACATCAAGAATTTCTTTGGCTCTTTTAATTAGTGAGGGCGGAAGTTTGGCAAGAGAAGCTACATGAATACCATAACTTTTATCAACGGCACCATTTTTAATTTTATGGAGAAAAGTTACAGTACCATTTTCTTCGATGGCTGAAGCATGGACGTTTTTTAAGTGTTTTAAATCTCTTTCTAAAGCTGTTAATTCATGGTAATGAGTTGAAAACATAGTTTTGGCTTTTATTTTATCATGAATATATTCTAATATTGCTTGAGCTAAACTCATTCCATCATATGTGGCGGTTCCTCTACCTAATTCGTCAAAAAGAATAAGACTATTTTCTGTTGCTTCACTAATAGCATTATTAGCTTCTTTCATTTCTACCATAAAAGTAGATTCTCCACTGACTAAATCATCACTAGCACCTATTCTAGTAAAAATTTTATCAAAAATAGGGATAGTACAACTTTTACATGGTACAAAGCAGCCCATTTGAGCCATGATAATAGTTATGGCACATTGACGCATATAAGTTGATTTACCAGCCATATTAGGCCCAGTTATTAATAAGATATCTGTTGTTTTATCCATTATAATATCATTAGGAATATATTTGTCTTTCATAACTTGTTCAACGACTGGATGACGACAATCAAGCATTTTTATTACTTTTTCATCAGTTATAGTAGGTCTTACAAATTTATAAGTATCACTTACTATAGAAAAAGATTGTAGCATATCTAATTCACTAATTATTTTACTTGTCTGTTGAAGTTTTGATATATAACGTTTTACTACTTCTCTAATATCCATAAATATTTTATATTCTAAATTTATTATTTTTTCTTCGGCACCTAAAATAATATTTTCTTTTTCTTTTAAGACAGGTGTAATAAAGCGTTCACAATTAGCTAGAGTTTGTTTTCTTTCATAACCATATTCTTCTTTAATAAGATGGGTTTGACCTTTTGATACTTCAATAAAATAACCAAATACTTTGTTAAAGCCAACTTTTAAGGTTTTAATTTTTGTTCTTTTCCTTTCTTCTTGTTCCATTTCTAAGATAAAATCTTTAGAACCACTACTAATCTTTTTTAATTCATCAAGTTCTACATTATATCCTGGTTTTATTAAATGTCCTTCATGTAAAGTAAAAGGAGCATCTTCTAGAATAGTTTTATCTAGTAGGGAATATAACTCTTCAAAAGTTTCAAGTTTTTTATCATATTTTAGTTGTGTTAGAATTTCTTGAAGCTTAGGCAAAACTTTAATAGAACTTTTTAATTGTAATAAATCTTTAGCATTTAAATTTCCATAAGTTATTCTACTACATAAGCGTTCTAAATCATAAACTTGCGCTAAATTATCAATTAATTCATCTCGTAAGATAAATTCTGTTGATAACTTGGAAACTATTTCATAGCGTCTTTCAATTTCTTTTTTATCTGTTAAAGGATTTTCAATATTATGCTTTAAATATCTACTACCCATAGCTGTTTTATTTTTATCTAATAACCATAAAAGACTATTTTGTCTTTCTCTATTACGAATTGTTTCTACTAATTCTAAGTTCTTTTTAGTAGCGGCATCAAATTCTAAATATTCTGAGGACTTTATGATAAGACATTTTTGAAGATGATGAAGATCGCCTTTTTTAGCATCAACAATATAATACAATAAATGTTTTAATGTTCTAATTAATCTGATATCTTCTATATTTTTATATATATATTCATAATTTTTATCATTTAATTCTTCTTTTGTTATCGTAACTAAAATATCATAATTAGTTCGTAATTTTTCAACTATTTCTCGGTCAATAGTATCATTTACTATTATTTCTTTAAAATTATTTTTAATTATTTCTTTTATAACTTTGTCCGTTTCTCCTTCTACAAGAGTAGCATAAACTTCTCCCGTTGAAATATCTATGTAACTAATACCATAGCAATAAGAGAAAGAAAATATATTAGCAATAAAGTTATTATTCTTAGAATCAATATTAGCATCAATTCTTGTTCCTTTAGTAATAACTTGTATGACATCCCTTTTAACCATGCCTTTTACTTCTTTGGGATCTTCTAATTGTTCACAAATAGCAACTTTATAACCTTTATCGACTAATTCATCAACATAAGAGGCATAGGCGTGATGAGGAATTCCACACATTGGGACTCTTTCATCAAGACCGGCTTGTTTACCTGTTAAAGCAAGTTCTAAAATTCTAGATGTTAAAATAGCATCATCAAAGAACATCTCATAAAAATCTCCTAAGCGAAAAAAAAGAATACAGTCTTCATATTTATCTTTAATATCCATGTATTGTTGCATCATAGGACTTAATTTTTCTCTATTTACTTCACAACGTTTCATATTACTTCACCACTAAATTTATTATAACAAAAAAAGCTTTTCTATTAAAGAAAAACTTAAAAGCCTCGGGAACTTCCACCCCCACCGGATGAGCCTCCACCGCCTGAGAAACCTCCTCCACTAGAAAAGCCTCCACCAAAGCTACTACCACCGCCATAATAATTACCATTAGAGCTAATATTACTTGAACCAGCAAAAAAGCCAAAAAGTTCTGCTACTAAAGACATGGAAAAAAACAATTGAAATTGGTAATAGAAAAAGATTACTACAGCTATATTTATAATAATTATAATAGGTATTAAGATTTTACTTTTCTTTTTTTTATATATACTATTTTTTGAATAAGTACCTAATAATAAGCCGATGCAAAAGAATACTCCAACTATAGGTATAAGATATATAATATATGAATTATCAACTGTAGTAGTTGGAGAGACAGCATTAATTTCAACATCAGGGGCAGTTAAATTATAATAAGCATATATTTTTTTTAAAAAAGCAAAATAGCCATTTTTTATACCTTCATCCCACTTATTTTCTTTAAAATATGGAATGATATATTGATCTTGATAGCGTCCTGTGAGACCATCTGTTAAAACTCCTTCTAAGCCATATCCTACTTCTACTCGAACTTGTCTTTCTTCTAATGCTACTAAAATTAGAAGTCCATTATTTTCTTTTTTATCTCCTATTTTAAAAGATCTAAATAGCTTTGTAGCATATGTTTCAAGGTCCATTCCCTCTAAATTATTTACTGTTACAATTACTATTTGGGCTTTAGTTTTATTAGCAAGTTCTTTAGAATAATTAAATATAGTATTTTCTAACTCATCAGATATTATATTAGCATAATCATTAACATAAAACTTTTCTGTTGGTTTTACTAAAGCATTTACACTATTTATATTAAATAAAATGCTTATAAAGAGAAATATAGAAAATATTTTTAATAATTTTTTCATTTTTCACCTCTCAATAGATAATATTTTAACTTAATATAGGGTTAGGTATTTTTAACTATAATTATAGTTATTTACTACTTCAGTAAAATCTTGTTTGGTTAGTTTTTTAAAGTCTCTTTTAAATCTTTCATATTCACTATTCCAAGATGAATATAGGGAATCTTTTCTATGATCTGGTAGACTATAATGCTCTTTTAAATATTTAGCAAAATATAAAGTATACTTAGTTGAACCATAAACATTTAAATGTGATGAATTGTATAAATCTTTATTATAATCAATATTTAATTCTTTAACATTATTAAAATTAATTACCTCAAAGCCTTTTTCTTTAATTATTTTTATGGCCATATTTGTTTTTTTCATATAAGTATCGTTAGAAAAAGATCTAGAAGGCAAAACAAATAAAACTTTTATTTGTTCTTTTTTACAATACTCTAATAAATCTATAAGATTTTTTTCATTAATTTCTGCTAAATCAATAAGTTCATCTTCAGCAGTAAATGGAGTATATTTTTGAGGCTTTCTTTCAATAGTAGATTCGTTAAATAAATATCCTTTATATAAGTCTTCTCTATAAAAATTATTAATTGTTATTTCTTTCCATCTATTATGATATAAGGTAAAGGGAAAATAAAAGTTTAAGATATTTTTCTTACTAATTTTAGCTTGATTTAGGGCCATATTTAAAGCATTTTTTCTAATTTCATCAAAGGGCATTGAATCAATTGTTTTACGAATATCTCCTTCTTTAAAATTTTTAATATCATTGGCTGCTAAAGCAAAATCAACTACATAAATTGCATTCTGGTGATGTTTTTTTGCTTCTTGTATTAAATATTTTGTTAAAGAAAAAGGCTGCAAATCTGTAGATAACAGACCTGTAGTATAACCATATTTATTATAAGCTAAGACAGTGTTAAAATGAGCATAAGCATTACTACTTCCAATATAAACAACATCAAAAGTATTATCTTTAGCTTTAAAAAAATATTGAATTGAATTTTTATCTAACCATAAAATATTGAAAGTAATATTCCATAATACTAAAAAAATAAGTAAAAAAATTATACTTTTAAGTGTTTTTTTCATTTTTATCACCCTAAAATTGTCGATATATAAAATCAGTTTTATTATAACTTGGACCGTAACAACCAAATATTATTATTGCAAAAATTAATATAAATAATACTCCCCATCTAAAAATAATATTTTGAGAAAACAATTTATCTCTAAGATCACCATTTCGGGATAGAAATTCAACTATAAATAATACGATTAAGGAAATAATTAATACTCTAAAATCTAAAAAATCGACTCCAGCAGTATATAAAGAACTATTATCTAATATAATCCAGGGATTCCATATAAACATATTTTTAATAATACTTAAAGCATGGGAGATACTATTTGCGCGAAAGAAAATCATTGAAAAGGAAAATAAGGTAAATGTTCTTATAACTTGATATAATTTATAACTAAAAGTTTTAGTATTAATACCTAATTTATTATTTATTTTTGTAGAAATAGGCTCTAACAAGTCTTCAGCCAAGATAAAAATAAATTGAAAAATTCCAGAAGCAAGAATATATTTATATTCACCACCATGCCAAATACCTATTATTAACCACATTATAAACATTGATAAATAAAGAGGAATTTTCTTTCCTTTCTTTTTACCAAATTTTTCTTTACAAATTTTATTTAAATTTTGCATCATATTTGATTTTAATAAAGGATAAAATATATAATCTTTTAACCAAGCCCCTAAAGTTATATGCCATTTTCTCCAAAATTCTGTAATTGTTTTAGAAAAAAATGGTAAAGAAAAGTTTTCTGGTAATTCTATTCCTAAGATTTCAGAAATTCCCATGATAATATCAATTGAACCTGAAAAATTAGTATATAGCTGTAAAGTAAAGAAAAACATAGCAATTATTATAAAAAAGCCATTAAAAGTAGTAACATTACTATAAACTGTATTTACATAACTTCCTAGTCTTTCAGATATTACTAATAATTTAAAAATACCCCATAAAATTCTAACTAAACCTCTACACATATTATCATAATTGAATTTATGCTTAGCATATAAAGAATATTTCATATCTTTAAATCTTATAAAAGGACCTGATGTTAAAATGGGAAAGTATGACCAAAATAAAGCTAATTTAAAAATATTTTTTTCTGCTTGGGAAGCATTACGATATATATCAACTAAATAACTAATCATTATTAAGGAGTAATAACTTATTCCTATTAAAGAGTTATGTTGTTGCATTTTAAATTGATGAGGAATGTTAAATAAGTTAAATATATGGTTAAAGGTTGTTAAAAATAAATTAGTATATTTTAAATAAATTAATAAAAATAAAAGTATAGATATTCCAATTATTAAAAATATTTTACTTTTTTTAGTATTTTTATATTTATCTAGTAATATACCAAAAAAATATGAAGTTAATAAAACAATACCAGCTTGAATTAAAGTATTAACTGTAAAATTATTATAAAACAAAAATATTGTACTGGATATTAATAAGACAATCCATTGCAATTTTTTAGGAATTAAAAAATAAATAAAAATAGTAATTAAACAAAATATTAAAAAACTTAAAGATATTAAATTCATCTAAAATCTTCCTCTAATAATTCTATTAATCCTAAATTCCACATTAAGAAAGCTACTTTTTTATTATTAAACAATATTGCTTCTTTTGGCTCTTTGACTAAAAAAGCACCATCTTTAACTAATTCTTGAATTGTATTATCTATATTATTTACACTATAACAGGTATGATATAAGTATTGTTTTTTCTTTAACATATTTTGAACGATGGGTCCACTTATTAATTCTATTTTTATATTATCAGCTAATGTTAACATACATAAATAGGCATCTTGATTTTGATCATATACAGTTTCACTTATGTTTTTGATATTTAAATATTTTTTTAATTGTTTTATTTCCTCGTTTATATCTTGAGTTGCTATTCCGATATGATGAAATTTCATACTTCACCTACTTATTACTTCTAGAAGTAATAATATCTACCATTTCACCAACATTTTTCATAGATGTTACTTCATTCATATTAAATTTCATTCCAAATTCTTGTTCTATCGCAACTATTAAATTAATATGCTCTAAACTATCCCAATCTTCTATATCAGCTGAAGTTGTATCTGCGTTTACAACTATTGTTTCATCATCAAATATATCTCTAAAAACATTATTTAATCTTTCATAAATTTCTTCTTTTTTCATAATTTAAATCACCTCTATAACATTATTTTTATTTTCATAATTAGCTAGCTCTAATTTATAAGTTTTATTGCCTTTAGAATCAGTTGATACTAATTCAAAACCTAAATCATCATAAAAGTCTTTAACCATTTTATTCTTTTGAGTAGGATAATAGTAGCCATAAATTGTTGTGATTTTTTTGGCAGTTGCTCTTTTTACAAGTTCATCCATCATGGCTAATTCCATATTTCTTTTTAAAACTCGACAACTCATTATCCATAAGTCAAGATGTAATTCGGTCTTATTTTTAATATTACCAATCACAACAGTTATTACACCATTATCTCCAAATATATCTTCTAATTTTCCATATATTTTAATATAATCATCACTATTAGCAACTTCTTCTATGTCAGCTAGAGAATATCTTTTAGTAGTTAAATTAAACTGATTACTCTTATTACTAAGTTGGGATATTCTTTCTAAATATATTGGTTTAAATGTAGAAATTTCCGCTACCATTTTTAATGATTTTAAATAATCATCATAATTATCAAATGTGGCCATCATTTGACTTCTTTTAGCATTATCTTTATATAATTCAGTCTTTTTTATGTCTTCTTCACTAAAATTGGTTACTTCAAAATAAGCATTTTTATCAATTATTCTTATATAATTTTCTGGAATATCTATTTCAGGAGTAGCGATTCCTTCTATATATGTTTTAACTATTTTTCTTTCTGCGGGATTGTCATCTACAAAGACAAAGCTATCAGCACCTAAATTTAATTCTTCGGCTATATCTTTAGTATTAATATTTTTAGGATTCCAGTTAGCTTTTATAATTATAAAATCTTCAGGTTTTAAATTACCTGCTGGATGATTTAGTCCGGCTATAGCATTTTCATAATCATTTTTGGAGTTAACATTTAAAATAATTCCTAATTTCTTATGTTCTTTTAAATATTGCTGGAATTCCAAGTAAACTTGACCACTAGGAACTTCAGGTCCAATACTTAAATTATCAACTCCATCATCGCCAACTATTCCACCCCATAAGGTGTTATCTAAATCAAGTACAAAGGCTTTTTTATTTTTTCCATATATTGATTTAATAATATTGGCGATATTAAATGCTAAATATGGTATTGCTGGTACTTCCATAGCATATTTATACATATGCCAATAAAATTGATTAGCCCATTTATCAAGTCCATAGCAAGATGAAACATAATTAATATCATTTATAAAAAAATTTTTAGTTGTATTAGCATAATCATAAAATTTTTGATTAAGTCTAGTAATAAAATTAATTCTACCATGAATATCACTAGCATCTTTATTTCCAAGTAAGCGGTAATAAGGATATTCAAAATTATTTTGAATAATAGTAGCATTAAAGTTTTTTAATAACGAGTTCCATACTTTTTCAAATTTAGTATATTCTGCTTGCAACATTTCTTCAACTGTTTTATTATCATCTAAAACAGAGGGATAATTAGTAATATTTCTATTAGTAGTATGAATATAAATTATATCTGGATTAAAGTTATTTAATTTTTCATTTCCAAATACAGCATCTTCATAAAATTTATTATATTCTGACTCATAAAAATTAGGTTTTATTCCATAATTTAGTAAAAATATTTCTAACATATTTTTAATTTCACTAGTAGTGGAGCCTCCTAATATAGCAATATTTTTAGATAGTAAATTTTCTTTTTGTAATAGTTGCTTTTTTATTTTCTTCTTATTTTTAATTAAAAATTCTGAATCAAAGGGATATTCTAGTTCATTCATACTTTTCACCATATTTATAATAACATATCCGTATTTTATTATCAATAAAAACATAGTATAATTCAATTAGGAGGGATATTATGAAAATAGGTTGTGATATTGTAAAAAATGAAAGATTACAAAATAAAAACAGGCGATTTATAGACTTAATTCTTACTAAAAAAGAACAAGAGGAATATAAAAAAAAGGGTCTATTTTATTTATGCGGAAGATTTGCTTGTAAAGAAGCAATAATGAAAGCTTTAGATAATACTAAAAAATTAACTTATTTAGATTTGGAAATATTAAATAAAGAAGATGGAAGTCCTTATTGTGTTAATTATGATAATATTAAAATAACTATTTCTCATGAAAAAGAATATACAATGGCTGTTGCATTGGTGGAAGAATAATTATATTAAAATTATCTCAAGAAAAAAGAAGATTGCTCTTCTTAATCAAATACTACATTAGGAATATCCTTTTTACTATCATCAGCTTCAAAATAATCAACATCATCAAAGTCAAATATTTCGGCTAATATATTTGTAGGGATAGATTTTACTTTTTTATTATATTTACTGGCAATATCATTATAATCTTTTTTAGCAACTGCTATTCTATTTTCAGTACCAGCTAATTCATCTTGTAAATTTATAAAATTTTCATTAGCTTTTAAATCGGGATAATTTTCAACAATTACCATTAAGGCATCAATTGCTTTACTTAATTCAGTATTTGCTTTACTCTTATCTTCTACATCATCTGCTCTTAATAGTCTTTCTCTTGCTGTTGTAACTCGATCAATTACAGTTTCTTCATGTTTTACATAACCTTTAACAGTACTTACTAAGTTTGGTATTAAATCAGCTCGTCTTTCTAGTTGAACATCTATATTAGAAAATTGATTAACAACATCTTCTCTTAATCCAACTAAATTATTATATCCAGTTACTCCCCATAATATTATTAATAAAATAATTGCTATAATAGAAATTATAATTATATAACTTTTTTTCATATTTTTAGTTCCTCCTAGTATGATTATAACATAAAGTATTTATTTGACAATAAAATATATGAATATTTTTTTGTATATATGTGGTAAAATATAAATATGGTAAGGTGGAGTAAGAATGAATGATTTATTAAATTATAAAGATAAAATATGTGTAGTAACAGGATGTGCATCAGGTATTGGTAAAGCTTGTAGTGAAATATTAATAAATTTAGGAGCTAAAGTTTATGCTTTAGATCGTAATGAATTTATAAATGAAAAAGTAACTTTTATTAAAGTTGATTTAAATAATAAAGAAAGTATTGATAAAGCATTTAAAAAAATTCCTAATCATATTGACTCTTTTTTTGGAGTCGCTGGATTATCAGGAGCTATAACTAATTATTATACAACTTTTACAGTAAATTTTATTGCTAATAAATATATTACAGAAGAATACTTAAAAAAACGTATGACTCAAGGAAGTAGTATTTGCTATGTTACGTCTTGTGGTGGTTTGCATTGGGAAAAATATTATCAAGAATTTGAAGATTTTATTTTAGCTGAATCTTGGGAGGAAATGATGGATCTTTTATATGAACAAGCTAATGAAGACACCGTAGGAATTATGGCATATCCTTTATCTAAAAGAGCAATGAATTATTATATGGCAAAAGAGGCTGTCGAATTAGGAGATGCTGGTATTAGAGTTAATTCTCTTCTACCAGGTAGTACTGATACCGGAATGACCGCTGAATTTGAAGTTGAAGCTGGAGGAAATGATGCGTTAATTGCGGAGACTGGTGTAGCTAGAAGATTAGCAACTCCAGAAGAAATGGCATTACCTTTAATATTTTTAAATAGTGATATGGCAGGATTTGTAAGTGGCATACCATTTATCGTTGATTATGGAAGTAATGCTTTAGTTAATTTAAAAGTAAAAAAAGATCGTATGGACACTAAAGTGGGATCAAAATTATTAAATTTAAAATTTGTGCAAAATATATTAAAAAAGAAATTAGAACCACTTACTGAACAAAAAGAAAATGATGAACAAGAAGATAATACTACTACTGATGAAGAGGTTTTATAACTTTTTAGATTCATCAGCATCATGAGCTAATTTCATGGAACAATAAAGAAATAAAATTATAATAAATATTATAAATATAAATAAAAATTTCATAATAAACCTCCTAAATCTACTACTGGTTGTTTTTTGTTATATAATATGTACTTATTAATTGTAAAGTTGGGGATTTGCCTCATTAACAGAAAAATCTTTTTAAAAAATATTATTTTTATTACTAGTTTTAAATTATTTAAGAATTTTATTACAAAAAAAGTTGTTTTTTAACATAAAAAGACATTATCTTTATTTCGATAAGGTCTTAATTTTTAACAACTTTTTTAATTTGCTTACTTGCAGTGGCAACTGTTTGTAAATTTGGTTCCATAACCCAATCAACATAATTTGTCATATGAACATAATCTTTTTTGTCTGTTCCATCTACAGCTTGTTCTATGATTTTCCATTTTCCTTTATTATCTAAAGTAGTCTTAGCTAAATTATTAATTACTTCTCTTGGAATAGATGTTTCATATAAATTACTAAAAGAATCAAGAATATTGGTATAATTTGTAATAGTATTAACATTATTTAATTTTTTAATAATTGCTAATAGGATTTGCCGACAGTTTTCTTGGCGAGCTCTATCTCTACCAGGTAAAGCTATTCTTTCTCTAGCTATAGTTAAGGCTTCAATACCATTAACATCTTGACAACCTTTTTTTACATATAATTTTTTACCTACTGTATCATTGTAAGTATTTAAAACTAAGGCATGAGTCGTTTTAAATTCATAATCACTACAGAATGTTATTCCACCAATAGAATCAACTACTTCTACTAAACTAGTAGTATTTACTTTTATATAATAATCTATTTTTATATCAAATAGATTTTCTAGAGCATGAATAGAAGTTTCTATTCCATAAGGTCCCATGTAACTTAAAGTATCTTTTTTACCATTATATTCTTTTAATTCTAGATAATAATCACGAGGAATACTAGTCATTATAACTTTACTAGTACGCATATTAATACTAACAATCATATTAAAGTCCATATTAGTATTTGTAAAATCAGTTCCTCCAATATATATATTAAATTCTTCTTTGGCTTCATTATTTTCTAGCTTTGTTTTAGATTTTACATCAATAGATAAAAGTACTTTAAAATCTTCTTCTTTTAAATTTTTATCTAATTCAAAAACTAAACTATAAGAAGATTTTTCAACATACATAAAATCTATTTTATTATTTTTTACATCAGTAAACATGGATGTGACATCATCATAGGCTTGCAGATTAACTTCATATAATTTTTCTAATTCTTGATTAGCTTTTTTGATATTAGAAGTGTTTTTATAATATGCAACATCTCCTTCTATATCATATTTGGTATTTGAAGATGTAGCATTAGTTATAATATAATAAGTATTTGTATTTACTAAATATTCACTATTAAATGATTTATTTAAGAAATTATTCGTATTATGAAGATAATAACTTCCTGCTGTATTTATAATTATAGAAATTAATATAATAAATAGTGCTAAAACTTTTAAAAACTTTTTCTTAGAATTAAGTAAAAGAAAAGCAATAAATTGAATAAAGAGTAAAATAATTGATAAAATAATTAAATACATTGTGGGAATAATATTTAATTTTATAACTAAAATTAAAAAGACTATTAAACAAATAAAACTAATTAGGGGAATAATATTTATTTTTTTTAGACGTTTTTTTACAACTACTTTTTTAGGTTTACTAGTAGTTTCATATTCATCGTCGATTTTTATTTCTTCATCTTTATTATCTTCTTCATTTTCTACTAAGTCAGCTTGTTCTTTTAATGGTTTTCTATGACTTTTTTCTTCTTGTTTTAGTTTTTGCAAAATTTTATCTATATTTTCATCTTCTTCATATTCATCAGAAACTAAATCTGAATAATTAATTTCTTTTACTTTTTCATCAGTTTCTTCATCTAATATTTCAATTTCTTGTTCATATATTTTTTTGTTTTTAGTTTCACGACTTTCTTTTTCATGATTTTCATCTTTATACTTATTCATAGGAACCTCTTTTCTATTCTTATAATGCCTTTTAAGATTATATTTATAACATCTTTAATAATTTAGTATTAATTATTTCTCCTACAGCTGATTCATTACATTTATTAGGGGAAATATAATCAACAATATTTTTTATTTTTTCTATTGCGTCATTAGGACAAGCTTTAAAGCCACAATTAAGCATAGCTTCATAATCATTTTCATCGTCACCTATATAAGCGACATTGTCATAGGTTAAATTTTTGGCTGATAAAAGTTCATCTATTTTTTCTTTTTTATTAATTATATTTTGATAAACTTCACAAATATTCATTTCTTTAGCTCTATTTTCTACTATTTTTGATGTTCTTTTAGTTATTATTACAGTTGTAACTCCTAAAGAGGGCAATTTTTGTAGTGGTATAGTATCATGACAATTAAAAGCTTTCATAGCTTCTCCATTAGGTCCCATATAAATTTTTCCATCTGTTAAAGTTCCATCAACATCTAAAATTAACATTTTTATTTTCATACTTCACATCCTAATTTTACTTTTTTATATGTTTTTTTTCATACTCAACTATAGCATCAACCTTGGGGCCTGATCTTTTATTATAAACATAGCGACAAGTAAAATAAGCATCTACTAATTCAAGGGCTAATTTATTGCCAATTGTTTGACTTCCTAAAGTAATGATATTACAGTTATTACTTAAACATGCTCGTTTGGCAGAGTAAACATCTGTTACATTAGCAGCATAAGCTCCATTTACTTTGTTAGCTGCAATCATCATTCCTATTCCAGTACCACAAATTAAAATACCTCTTTCGTATTCTTCATTAGCAACAGCTTCGGCTACTTTTATAGCTACATTAGCGTAAATAGGATCATCACTACCAAAATCTGTAACATCATGTCCTATATCTTTTAAAAATAAGGCAACTTCATTTTTTAATTTTTTGGCATTAGGATCACATCCAATTGCTACTTTCATATCTTAATATATCCTTTCAATTTTTATTTTATTTATTTTTTAAACAGCTACTAAATCTTGACTTAGTAATTAGAGTTATTGGTTCTTTGTGTTTCCTTGTTTCCATATAATCTCTTAACATCTTAGCTGTATCTTCATTAATGATTTTAAAGTCTTCTTTTACTTTTAATAATTCTAAATCTTTTGTGGCATAATTTTCTTTTCCTATATCATAACCATCAAATCCTGCAATATTAATTGACTTAACATTTAATAAATCTAGTAATCTCATTAAAAGAATTGTGGAATTATCTAAATGTTCCCATCCACATTTAACTAATCTAGAAAATGATACAATATATTCATTATCACTTGTTGCTTTGTTTTTGATATTAGATGTTATTATTTTATTTTTATTATATGATTCTAGTTTTTCTAATGAACTATATCTTCTTGTATTACTTATATAAACATAATCTATATTAATATTTTCTGGAATAAAACTAATTGATATAATTGTAGGCCTATATTGATTTATAAAATTTTGAATTTTTTTGTGTTCTTCTTTAATAGAATATCCTGGAGAAAGTATTAATATATCTTTTCCTTGAAGTTCTTGTTGTAATCTTTTGATAGTTTTTGCGTCATCTATATCAGATGACATATATTTTAAATATGTTTCTTCTAAGAGATTATGAATAGCTTTTTTTCTAGCAATAGAACCAACTTGATTTAATATATATCTCATATCTTTTGAATGAATACTACTTTTATTTGCTAAATATTGAATATTATCTACATGACAACCATATGCTCCAGCAATAAAATATTCAGTATTATATCCCCAATTACATTTTGTACGAATGTTGTCCATGTAATCATCAATAATATCAAGTAGGGAATCCATGTCATAATTATATTCCCATTTTGTATTTAAATACTGGGCAATTAATTCTGTTGGAGTATTACCTGCTCCTCTTCCCATTCCTGAAATAGTTCCATCTATTATTACATCTCTTTTACCAAAAGTCATACGAGCAAATTCTTGAGATAAGGAATTGGATAATTGCATATTATTGTGTGAATGAAATCCTATTCTACATGTTGATACTAAATTATGATTAATTATTTCAAATATTCTATGTAAATCTTCTTGATACATTGACCCAAAAGTATCAACAATAGAAAAACAGTAAGGCTCTATTTCATTTACTAATTTTATTAAATCTAATAATTCTTCATCCGTATAACCTAAAATATCTACTGGTTGAACAAATAATTTATAGCCTTTTTCTTTTATTTTTTTACAATTTTCTAATGCTTTAAACCTTTCATCTTTTTTAAAGCATTCACGTATTCCATCAATAGATTTAGGATCACAATTATCTAAATTATCAAGTGTATATCTACTATAATCAGATAAAACTGTAAAAAGGCAACCATTTTTATCTTTTGGAATATACTTTTTAACTTCTTTCGAATTTTTATATACAGTTTTTCCTGTCCCTGTTTCAGTATCTTGAAAAAAGCCTACTTCTATTATGTCAATTTTAGCTTTAACCAAACCGGAAATAATTCCTAATATGTTATTTTCGCCAAAATTCTTATTTAATAAATAAGCTCCATCTCTTAATGTACAATCTAATAATTTTACATGTTTCATTTTTATTACTTCCTAACTATAATATTTGAATAAATTGCATTAGCAATCTCAAAATCTTCTGGATAATCTATATCAACACATTCAATTCCTTTTACTTCGGTTATATGAATTTTGCCTCCAATTCTTCTATGCTTAGTTTCATATAATTTTTTTGAAAATGCATATATTGCTGTAGTTTCACTATAAAGAGGGTCTAAATCTTGAGTTCTGGGAACATTGGTAGGATCAAAATTTAAAGCATTACCATCATCTTTCCATAATAGTTTTTGAATTTTTTCACCTGTAAATGAGGAATCGAATTTACCACTTTTTACTGCCTTGCAACATTCACTAATATGTGTAACTGTTACAAATGGTGATGTACAATTGCACATAACATACACATCTGCATCTTTTATTTTCATAAATTCTTGGATTAAATTATTAGCTGTTGCTTTATCGGTATCTAAAAATGAAGGCCTTTTCAAAAAATTAACTTTGGGAATTAAATAATCTTTTATTGTTTCATCACTACAAAAAACGTATATTTCATCTATCTCTTCACATTTAACTAATGTTTTTAAAAAAGCTGTTATTAAGGGAGTCCCATCACTAAATTTTTTTGTATTTTTACCTGGCGTTCTTTGATTATTTAATTTAATTGGAACAAATGCTATAGTTTTCAATGTATCACTCCTTATATTAAAATTATATCATCTATTTTTATAAAGAAACAAGTATTTTACTTATATTATAAAAGATAAGGTATTAATAAATTAATTTTTATAATTTAAAGTTATTTATAAATTTTTAATTTTTAATATAAATTTTATTTATTATTTCTTTTCTTTTTATAAAAATAATACTTACAATAATAACAATTATTAAATATCTCATTAAATAAAATTTATATAGTGGTATTATAAGTAAAGATATTATTACAAATCCTAATGAAATAAGAAATATTTTTTTATCATCATAGTAACTAACACCAGGAGCATGTTTTTTTACAATCTTTTTCATAAATATAAAATGTCCTACGGCATATAAAATATAACTTATTAAGGTTGTATATCCTGCTGCTAAATAACCAAATAATTTTATAAATATTAAATTTGTAACAATATTTACTATGGCTGCCATTAAAGATGCAATAGTTACGTATTTTGTTTCTGAGTAATAATATTCTATATTAGCAAACAAGTTAAATAAAAACATAAAATAAACGCTTCCTGTTATTGCAGGAATTATATAAATTGCCTCAAAATATTCTTTTGGTGCAAATATTTTAACTGCTTCAGGGGCAAATAAAATCAGCAAAATATTTAAAATTGCTACTAAAATTATTAAAAAATTAGCATTTTGTTTTAATGATGATAATCCTTTATTATTTTTAATAGTTTTATATGTCAATGGAGTTAATGATTTTAAAATAGCATCATTAACAATTATTAATAATGAAGATAAACTATAAGCTAAACTATATATTCCAGCTTGAGAAGCGCCACACATATCATTTATCATAATTCTATCAAATCTTGTTAAAACTTGAGTGGCTAAAAAATGGGGAATTAAGGGAATGCAATATATTAAAATAAATTTTATATATTTTTTATTAAATCTGTTTTTACTTTTTGAATAATTATAAATATAAACTATTAATCCAATAATAATATTAATTGTTGCTACTCCGTATATTCTTCCATAACCTTTATTAGGAATATATTTTATAGCAAGAAGTCCTAGTATAGGACCCATTATACCAATGATAATTGAAGCAAAAGTAACTAATTTATATTTAAAATTATATCTTTCTTTTGATGCCCACAAATTAAAAACAGCAAATGCTAACATATCAAAAAATAGTAGAATGACAATTGGCAAAGGAAATCCTATGATATTATTTTTTATTATATTAATTATAAAATACAACACAAAACATAATAAAGTTAAGCCCGTAACTAATGATTGAGCAGTGGCGATAAATCCTTCTTTATCTTCATCATATTTTGCTAAGCCTGAATATGTTGCGTAATTAAATACATTTAGGGATGTAAAAATTATAAAAATATCATGCCATGATTGATATAAGGTATATTGAGCGTATTGACTAGTAGTAAGTATTCTAGTAAAAATGGGTGTAGCTAAAATTGTAACTCCCCTTTGAATAATATTAGCAATAAAAGCCCATAATGATGCCTTAGCTACTATTGATAATTTTTGATATTTTTTTAGCATTTTATCACTACTTTCTTTTCGATTTTACTTTATCTTTATAAACTTCAAACTTTTCTCCTCTATAACCATCTAATTTATAGTCTAAATCAAATTTATAATATATTTTTCTAGCTAATAATGAATTTTTAAATATTTTTCTTAATTTTTTAATTGGTAAATACCAACACCAAAGATATATATAAGAGCCAAAAGGAATTTTTATATTATTTTTTTTGGCTGTTTCTTTCATATCTCTAACATAAGAAATTTTTTGTTGGCCCATCATTTTACCTATATATTTTGTTTTATGTTTTAAAAAATTATTTATATCCATAACATCTTTTAAACTATCTAATTTTCCAAAAGCATAAAAATCAGTCATTGTTCTTAAACATTTACTACATAAAGAACAATTTTTTAGATGTTTTCTTTCTTCTTTGCAAAAATACTTAACTCCACATATCATTAAATGTTTTTTCATTGGTAAATAATCAGCAATATATTCTTCCCGTTCAATTCTACTACATTCCATTCCTGATGAATAAAAACTTAAATTTTCTGTATTCATACAAAATAAAGTAAAAATATCGAATACACTACTATCATGGCCATCAGTTTTTGTTAAATCAAAATTAATTGATTCTATTGTTTCTCCAGCACTGGCATAATAAATATTAATTAATTTTTGTAGAGCAAAAGCTACTGAACCAAAAGTAGTTGTATAAAACATGTTAAATGCTTTATAAGGAAATTTATAAAATTCGAATAAATTATTATAACATCCTATGGTATCTAAATGACAATCAGTAGCTAATTTTTTAACTTCCTCATAAGTGTTTTTAAATGTGGAAGTCATCCTTTGTTCTACATTGTCAAGAGTTCCACTTGAACTATAAACTAAATGTGTCAATTTATGTTCTTTTGTTATACAATTTTGCCCATTTTTTAAAATAGTATAAAATGAATCTATTCCTCCACTACAACCAGTTGCTACTTTCTTTTCATTTTGTATTTCTTTATTATTATGAGGGCCTATTAATTTTATAGGATAAACTGGATAAGTAGCATTATATTTTGATAATATTGGTATATAATAAGTTGTTAATTGATAATATAATCTTTCAGAAATAGGGGCTATAAATTCTATATTATTTCCTGTTTCTAAGGCACTTGACAACAGTCCCATAACGAATGCATCACTACGAGTAACACATAAATATTCTTTATATTTTTCTTCAAATTCATAATAACATTTTTTTGTTTCGAGTTTATTATTATTTGGATTTTCCATTGTAATATCAGCACATAATTTAACTGATTTCTCAAAAATATTTGATTTTCCTTCTTCTATATATGGTTTGGATATTTTTATTGTTTTTTGCATTTTATACTCCTCTTTCTATTTTAAAATTTATTAAATTTTAATAGATAGGAGAATCTAGAAAAATAAGTGTACTAACGTTTTAATTTATCTTTATACATTTCATATTTTGGTCCACGATAACCATCTAATTTATAATCTAAATTAAATTTATAATATATTCTTCTAGCTAATAATGAATTTTTAAATGTTTTTCGTAAACATTTAATTGGTTTATACCAAAAATATGCATAAATATAAGAGCCATGTGGTATTTTGACATGATTTTTTTTGGCAAAGGCTTTAACATCTTTTATATATGATGATTTGGATAAACCAATCATTCTTCCTATCCATTTTGTTTTATGTTTTAAAAAATTATTTACATCAAAAGCTTTGCCAAACTTTGTAATATCTTCCCCCCCCCACATACATATAACTCTGTAAGGGTTCTTAAACATTTTTCACATATTGAGCAATTTAATACTGAATTTTTATTAATATCTTGAAATGAACTATAAGGACAGACACTTAAATATTTTTGGACAAGTGGTTCTTTTATAATATATTCTATCTTATCTATTCTTCTACATTCCATTCCTGATGAATAAAAGCTTAGATTTTCTGTATTCATACATGATAATGTAAATACATCAAAAACTTGGCTATCATGTCCATTAATTCTATCTAAATCAAGACTAAATTCTGAAATTGGGCCTCCAGAACTTATATAATATATTTTAATTAATTTTTGTAGAGCATAAGCGATAGATCCATTTGTTGTAGAATAAAACATATTAAAAGCTCTAAATGGAAATTTATAAAATTCATATAAATTGTTATAACAAGCAATTGTTTTTAAATTAGCTTCTTTTGCCATCGCTTCAACTTCTTCTAATTTTTTTAAATATGTCTTTTTTATTCTTTCTTCATTGTTATCAGAAGTGCAGTTGGAATTAAAGACAATATGCGTTAATTTGTTAGTTGCAATATCACATATTTTTCCATGCTTTATAATTGTATAAAAAGAATCAACTCCTCCAGAATATCCAGTTGCGACTGCTTTACTATTTTCTATTTTTGTATTATCAAGATCTCCTATTAATTTTATAGAATGCATAGGATAAGTTGGATTATGTTTTGAAACCATAGGAATATAATAGGTTGTTAATTGATAATATAATTTTTCAGAAATTGGGGCTTTAAATTCTATATCATAACCAAGTTCCATGGCACTAGATAAAATTCCCATAACAAAAGCATCACTACGAGTATCACATAAATATTTTTTATATTCCCTATTAAATTCAAAATAGCACTTCTTTTTTTCTAACTTTTGAGTATTTGGATTTTCCATTGTTATATGAGCACATAATTTAACAGAATTTTTAAATATATCGGATTTTTCCTCTTCAATAAATGGTTTGGATATAATTATTTTCTTTTTCATAACTTTAAACTCCTTTTACTTAATCTTATTTTCCTTTATTTCTTCTAATAAGTTATTAAACTCTGTTACAGTTTTAGGAAAATATACCCCTTTTTTACCTTTTATTGCTTCAAAATTTTCCCAAAATTGAGAATATTTTTCATTCATGCAAATTGAATTTGTTTTTATCATTTTAAATAACATAATTCCTATAAAATTATTTCCAAAAAACATTTTATAATTTGGTATTGTATTACTATTAATTGCAATAAACACTTTATCAGAAAAATCATTTGTAAAAGTTATTGCTTCCCATGGAATACCATCACTTCCTAATGTTTTTATTCCTTTTTTACTAAATCTATTATTCTCAATTCTAGGATGTAATTTAATTATAACATTTTCTTTTCCAACTTTTTTAATTACTTGGTCATACAGTTTTTCATCATCTATTGTAGGATCATTAGCAATCAATGCTTCTTCAAATATAATGTATTTTCGATCATATTTTTTAGCAATATCACCAACTTCAAAAATATCTGTTATGTAATTTATTATTTTTTTATTATTTTTTTTACGATCAATTTTATAAACTGGATATTTTGGTTTTTTTATTAATAAATTTGGTTCAAATAAATATAGCCCATCAATATTTTCTCTAATTACATTAGAATACCCATAAATTCTATTTCTATATTCAATTAATTTTAAAAATCCTTTTTTGGGAATAATTTCTTCAATTGGAAAATATGAAACATAACCTTCATCAAATAAATATATTTTAATAGGTTTTTTTATAAAAGAAAAATAACTTCTAAAGCTTGCAGAAAAGGCATCATAATTCCAACAATACATTTCATCATATAATTCTATATTTCCTATAGTTTTCTTTAACATGTATTTTGGTCTTAAAATGTAATATAACTTTTTCAAATTAGTAAAATAATATTTAAAATCAATATTTTTTTGTTTGACTATTGGTAATAAAGTGTTTTTTATTTTAACAATATATATATTATCAAATATATGTTTTTCTTTTATTCTTTGAGCTACTTTTTCATAATTATTAAAAGTATCAGTTATAATCAAGTCAACTTTATCTTTTTCTTTACAAAATTGTTCTTTAATATAAAGTGCAACAATTATTTGATAAGGTGTTTGAACCATTATAACTTTTTTCATTTAGTCACCAACTTTCCATTTATTAATTTTATCATAATTAAAAGTTTATTGATAAAAATAACAGTTTTGCATATTTTTTAATTTTCATTACTTACTTTTTTCATTTATCTCTTTACTACTTCTGATTTCTAAAAGCCCTGACATTAATAAGTAACAATATATTCCAAATATTTGATGAATATTACATACATAAGACTCTACTAAAGAAGAAATAAGTAAGATAATAAAAATTCCAATTATAAGTATTTTTTGCCTTTTATCTTCTAGAGATAAGGCCTTTTTTATTATATAAATATATGAAAATAAAAAACCAAGCAAACCAATAACTCCATTTTTTATTAACGTATTTATAAAACCCATTTCATAGGAACCATTATATCCATTTAACTTATTTTCTTTTAAAAATTTTCTTATATTCCAAATATAAGAGTCATCTTTTTTAAATGCCATTTCGGAATAACCAAAATATAAATGAAATTTATCTTTTTTAACAAATTTTAAATAATTTTCTACTCCTCGTATACGATAAGCATAGGTTTTACTTTTTAATATAAAGTTTTTATATGTAAAACTACCAAATATTATAAAAACAAATATTATAATAATAGAAAAAATAATTTTAATACCCGGTGAGAATTTTTTTGGGGGAATTTTTTTATAGATTTTTGGATTATTCAAAAATTCTAATAAAACAAATAATAAGAATAAGATGTATCCTCCTCTAGATACAGTAATTATTTCTAATATTCCAAGAAAAAATAATACTAATAAATCAATATTTTGCTTTTTTTCATGTCTATAATATAATAATAGTCCCATAAAACTAGCCAGTATAGTAGTAGAAAGAAAATTTTTAAATTGCATACCGCCTGTAAATGCATATTTTATGGGAAAGGAAAAGGCAGTATCGTTAATTTTTTCTAATACGCTTGTTCCTGTTATTAAGGCAATGGTAGTGGTTGCTAAAATTCCAAAGATTAACCCATAGGATGCAGCTCTTATATTTTTATAATTATTTAAGTATTTACTCGATAAAATAATATAAACTGCTAAGGCAATCATAGTTAATATTAATCTTAATTTTGTAAATATATCTAAATTTTGGAATATCAATCCTATACAAAATAGTAAACAAACTATCATAAATATAAAAATATCCGTGGGCTTATTATTACTTTTTCCTTTATAAAAATAAAATAGTATTTCTAAAGTTAATAGTCCTAAAGCAAAGTATTCAAAATATGAATTCCAACTTTTATTTATAAGAAACTTACTATTAGCAATAACTAACATAAAAAATGTAAAAAATATTAAATTTGATTTGGTAATTTTTTTCATATTCTACTCCTTTTAATTATTAGTACTATTTCTTTTTTTATTAATTATTTTAGCGCCAATTAATGCAATAGTATAAAGGTGCATTTTTATTAATATGATATATCCTTTAGCAAATAATGGTAAACCTTTTAAGGATATATTTTTTGATTTATTTATTTGTGATATTTCTACTTTTATATGTTTTCTAGCTTCTTTTATTGATTTTTGTGATTTTATCTCATGGAAAATAGCCATTATTAACCAATAGGCTTTAAAGGCATTTATTTGATTATCAATTATAGCTGAATAATTGCCAATATTTTGTTCAATATAATTTATTAAAATTTCATTATTTTTAAATCTATTTTTATCATATGAATTAGTAAAAGAACTTACATTAAGTTGATTATATTCATATAAAACTTTATCTAAAAAGTAAACATTATTGGAGTATAGTAAACATTCAAAAACAAAGGCATTATCTTCTCCCATTTTAATTTTTTCTTCTTTACAATAGTGTTTAGTTAATAATTCTTTGCGATAAATCTTATTCCAAGCAACGGGGAAAATTAATCCTTCACAAAATGGTTTTCTATTATCATACATCATATATGGATATATTTCTGTTTCTAGCCTCTTTTTATTATACTTACCTTCTTTTATATCAAAGGGAATTTCTTTAGTATAATCTGTAAATACTCTTCTTGCTTTATAACAAATCATATCTATATCTTTATATTTTTCTATTATTTTATTTACTTCTTCTAATAAGTCAGGTAGTATCCAATCATCACCATCAACATAGCAAATATAATTTCCTTGAGAATTTTCTATACCTGTGTTTCTTGCCGCTACTAAACCGGCATTCTTTTTATGAATTACTTTTATTCTTTTATCTTTTTTAGCATAAGCATCACAAATTTTAGGACATTTGTCTGGTGAACCATCATCTATTAATAATAATTCAAAATTTTTATAGGTTTGTTTTAAAATACTATCAAGACATTTAGGTAAATATTTTTCTACTTTATAAATTGGAACAATTACAGAAAATAAGGGTTTCATATACTTCCTACCTTTCATACAATTCTAAAGTTGCATTTACAACTTTGTCCCAATTATATTTTTTTAAAATAAATTTTTGGGCAGAATTTTTATATTTTTTTACTAATTTAGAATCTTTACATAATTTTTCTAGTTTAATCGATAAATCTTTAATATTTCCTTTTTTAAAAACTAGGGCCTTATCTTCAATTACTTCGGTACATTCTGGAATGTCAGAAGTTAAACAACAGTTGCCATAACTCATAGCTTCTAATAAAGTAATAGGCATTCCCTCTAAATCACTTGGTAAACAATATAAATAAGCATTACTAAATAATTCTTCTAATTCTTTTCCTGCTACAAAGCCAGTAAAAATAATATTATTATTTTTAGCTTTTTTCTTAAGTTTTTGGAAATATTTATCTGTATCACTTGCTGCTCCTGCAATAACTAATTTTTTATCTACATCTATTTTTTGATAAGCATCAATAAGATAATGTAACCCTTTTTCAGGAACTAAGCGTCCTAAAAATAAAATATATTCATCTTTTTGTAAATTATATTTTTTATTGATTAAATTAGCCTCGCATAGGGTTGGTTTTTGAGTCCCATTAGGAATAAATGTTACTTCTCTATTATAAGTAGTTTTAAAATAGTTTTTGACATTCTCTGATAAAACAATTATTTCATCGGCATATTTAGCGGCCATTTTTTCACCAAATTTTATATATTTTGTAGCAAAGCCTTTCCATTTTGCCCGTTGCCAATCTAATCCATGAATAGTAGCAACAACTTTTTTCTTACTAAAAATTTTTATTATAGGTATCATAGCACAAGGTCCTTCTGCATGATAATGAACTATATCATATTTAGAAAATAATACTTTTATAGTTGCGAAAAAAGAAGAAGTTAAAGCTGCTAAACCTTTTTTATCTATAGTAAAAACTTTTTTTAGTTTTACTCCATGATATTCTTGTAAATCTTTTATTTTTTCTTCTTTGTTTAAAACATGTTTACCTCCACGATTATAACAAGTTACTTGATGACCTTTCTTGACCATTCTAGTAGCTAATTCTTGGACAACAACTTCAACTCCACCTTCTCGAGATGGAATTCTTTTTTGACCTATCATGGCTATTTTCATATTTATCATTCCTAACTTTTTATGGTAGTGTGCATAGTTTTAATACAAACTACCCATTTTTTCTTTATTTATCAATATTTTTCTATACTTTTTTCAATC
>CANRGD010000003.1 GCA_947630105.1 uncultured Bacilli bacterium
ATAACAGTTTTAAATTTTTGAGTGTTTTCTCTTTTTTTATATAATTTTATATTTTCCCACATCTAGTTTACTACATCTTTTTTGTATATTGTTTTGCCTAATAATTTAAAATAAGTTATAATTAAATAAGGAAGTAGGTTTGAAAATGAATTTAGATAATTTAAATGATAAACAAAAAGAAGCAATTTTATATAATGATGGCCCACTTCTAATAATTGCAGGAGCAGGAGCAGGTAAAACAAAAACCTTAACAACTAAAATTGCCTATCTAATTGAAGAAGAAAATGTAAATCCTCATAATATACTAGCAATTACCTTTACTAATAAGGCTGCCAAAGAAATGAAAGACAGACTTTTTTCTTTAATAGGAGATTTAGCTAAATATTTACAAGTTTCTACTTTTCATAGTTTTGGCTTAAAATTATTAAAAGAAAATTATAAAGTACTAGGATATGAAGCTAATTTTGTTATTATGGATAGTGATGATTCTTTAACAGTAGTAAAAAAAATACTTAAAGATTTAAATTATGATCCTAAAATTTATAATCCTAAAGCCATTAGAAATAAAATTAGTAGTTGTAAAAATGAACTTATGTCACCAGAAAAATATG
Organism: uncultured Bacilli bacterium; assembly: GCA_947630105.1. Lineage (GTDB taxonomy): Bacteria > Bacillota_I > Bacilli_A > RF39 > UBA660 > CANRGD01. The sequence goes on from CANRGD010000003.1 coordinate 612, forward strand.
AAAAATATGCTGTAAGTGAATTTGAAAAAATATTTTGTGAAGTTTATAAAAAATATGAATCAAAATTACAAAAAAATAATTCAGTAGACTTTGATGATTTACTTTTATTACCAATTAAACTTTTTCAACAAGATCAAGTTTTATTAAATAAGTATCAAGATTTATATAAGTATGTTTTAATAGATGAATATCAAGATACAAACCAAGCTCAGTATATTTTAACAAAATTGATAAGTTCTAAATATGATAAAATTACTTGTGTTGGAGATGATTCACAAAGTATTTATAGCTTTAGAGGAGCAAACTACAAAAATATTTTAAATTTTGAAAAAGATTATCCTGATGCTAAAACAATCTTATTAGAACAAAATTATCGTTCTACGAGTACAATTTTAGATGCTGCTAATCAAGTTATTAGAAATAACCGAGAACGCAAAGATAAAAATTTATGGACTGCTAGAGGTCAAGGAGAAAAAATAAAATATTATCGTGCCTATAATGAAAAAGATGAAGCTCAGTATGTTATTCGTAAAATTAAAGAATTAGTTTCTAAAAACACTGAGTACAAAGATATTGCTATTCTTTATCGTACAAATGCTCAATCTCGTGTCCTTGAAGAAGAAATGTTAAAAGAAAATTTACCTTATCGAGTAATAGGAAGCTTTTATTTTTATTCTAGAAAAGAAATTAAAGATTTAATTGCCTATTTAAGGTTAATTCATAATTCTAAAGATAATGTTAGCTTATTAAGAGTAATTAATACTCCCAAAAGAGGAATTGGACTAAAGACCATAGAAAATTTAACTTTAAAAGCTGATAATCTTGGCATTAGTATATATGAAGCAATTTCTACAGGAAAAGAATTAGAATTTAAAAATTTAATTGAAAAACTTAAAGAAGTAGCTAATGAATTAACATTAACTGAATTAATAGATAAAGTTTTAGCCTCAACTGGCTTGAGAAGTGAACTAGAAAGTGAAAAAACTTTAGAAGCAGAAATTAGATTAGAAAACTTAGAAGAATTTAAATCAATTACTAAAACCTTTGAAGAAAGAGAAGGACTAATTTCTCTTGAAGACTTTCTTTTAGAAATTAGTTTAATAAGTGACGTCGAAGAATATAAAGATGATCCTAATAGGGTAAGTTTAATGACAGTTCATTCTGTAAAAGGTTTAGAATTTGCTCATGTCTTTGTAGTAGGGATGGAAGAAGGAATTTTTCCTCATATGAATTCTTTGATGGAATCAAGCGAATTAGAAGAAGAAAGACGCTTGTGTTATGTAGCTATCACTAGAGCTAAAGATGACTTACATTTAATAAATGCTAGAAGAAGAACTCTTTTTGGCAAAGAGCAAATAAACCCTGTTAGTAGATTTATAAGTGAAATAAATACTAATCTTTTAGAAGTTATAAATGAAGAAGAAAAACCACCAGCAGAAAAAATTAATCCTTCTGATATGTTTAGAACAGAAGATATAAATTATCAAGTAGGAGATTATGTTTATCACGAAACTTTTGGAACAGGAAAAGTAGTTGAAGTAACTTCTACATTAGTAAGTGTTGCATTCAAGCATCCACATGGAATAAAAAAATTAATGAAAAATCATAAAAAATTATCAAAAGTATAGTTAGGAGTAAAAAACATGAAAGATATAACTTTAGTTATTATGGCGGCAGGAATGGGAAGCCGTTTTGGAGGGTTAAAACAAATAGAACCAATTGGACCAAATAATGAATTTATCATCGATTATTCTGTTTATGATGCCAAACAAGCAGGATTTAATAAAATTGTTTTTATTATAAAAAAGGAAAATTATCAAATATTTAAAGAAACTATTGGTAAAAGAGTAGAACCACATATAAAAACAGAATATGTTTTTCAAACTAATGAAATTTTTCCCAAAGAATATCAACAACTTTTAGCAAAAAGAGAAAAACCATTAGGGACAACTCATGCAATATATTGCGCCAAAGATAAAGTACATGAACCATTTGCCGTAATAAATGCCGATGATTTTTATGGTAGAGATGCTTATTTGCAAGCAGCTAAGTATTTACAAAATCCACAAAATTCTGATTATGCCATAGTAGGATATGAATTACAAAATACACTTTCTCCTAATGGAGCTACTAAACGTGGTGTGTGTCAATTAGCAGAAAATAATAACTTAGCAAGTTTAATTGAAAGTAATGTAGAGCTTGTTAATGGTCAAATTGAAGCCACTCCTTTAGATGGTAAAGAAAAATTTATTGCTCAAGCAGATTCTATATGCTCTATGAATTTTTTACTATTTTATCCCTCATTATTTGAGCGCCTAAACCAAGAGTTAACTGAATTTTTAGAAGAAAATAAAAATGATTTAACAAAATGTGAAACATTAATTCCCGTAGTTTTAAATAAATATATATCAACAGAAAAAATGCCCGTTAAGGTTGTAAAAACAACAGCTAATTGGTATGGAGTTACTTATAAAGAAGATAAAGAAGAAGTAACTAAAGCTATTCAAGAATTAATAACTAACAAAATATATCCTTATAATTTATGGGAAAAATAAAGGAGAAATTAATATGAAAAAAAACAAAACCCTTTTAATTATGGCGGCAGGAATGGGAAGCCGTTTTGGAGGATTAAAACAAATAGAACCCATGGGCCCTAACAATGAATTTATTATAGATTATTCAATTTATGATGCTAAACAAGCAGGATTTAATAAAATAGTTTTTATAATAAAAAAAGAAAATTATCAAATATTTAAAGAAACAATTGGTAAAAGAGTTGAACCTATCATAAAAACTGAATATGTATTTCAAGAAAATCTTTCCTATGTTCCATCAGAATATCACCAAGCCTTATCAACAAGGGAAAAGCCATTAGGAACTGGGCATGCTATTTTATGTGCTCAAAAGAATATTCATGAACCATTTGCCGTAATAAATGCTGATGATTTTTATGGCTCAAGTGCTTTTTTAGAAGCTTCTAAAATATTAGACACCTTACCTCAAGAAAAACCTTATCAATATGCTTTAATTGCTTATCTTATACAAAATACTATGACTGAAAATGGTTCAGTAAAAAGAGGAATATGTCAATATGATAAAAATATGTTACTAACAAATATTATTGAATCTAAAATAGAAAATAAGAATAATAAAATATTAGCAACCAGTCTTGCCACTAATGAAGAATTCGAACTTGCCGAAGATACTCCTGTATCGATGAATCTTACTCTTTTTACTCCCAGTTTTTTTCCCTATTTAGAAGAAAAATTTTTAAGCTTTTTGCAAAAAAACAAACAAGATTTATCAAAATGTGAATTTTTTATGCCTGATGCTCTTTTTTCTGCTATAAAAGAAAAATATGCGACAGTTAAAGTTTATAAAACAACTTCTAAGTGGTATGGTGTAACTTATAAAGAAGATACCCCAAAAGTAAAAGAAGCTTTAAAAAATATGCATCAAAATAAAGAATATCCACAGAAATTGTGGAAAAAATAAATAATAGTGCAAAGGATTGATATTATGTATAATAGAATGCTAGAATTAATTGATATTATAAATGAAGCAGATTATAATTATCATACATTAGATAATCCAACTATTACTGATCAAGAATATGATAAATATTTAAGAGAATTAATTGAAATAGAAGAAGAACACCCTGATTGGATTAAAAAAGATTCTCCTACTCAACATGCTGGAGGTCAAATAATTGAAGCTTTTCAAAAAGTAAGTCACAAAATTCCTATGATGTCTTTAGGAGATGTATTTTCTGAAAGTGAACTTATTGCTTTTGACGAAAGAATAAAAAAAGAACATATAACTCCACAATATGTATGTGAATTAAAAATAGATGGCTTATCTGTTTCTCTCCTATATGAAAAAGGAATTTTAGTTCGAGCTGCTACTAGAGGGGATGGAGTAATTGGTGAAGACATTACCCATAATGCTAAAACAATAAAAACCATACCTCTCAAGTTAAAAGAACCAGTAGACATAGAAGTACGTGGCGAAATATTTATGCATAAAAAAACTTTAGAAGAGCTAAATATTGAACGCCAAAAGGCTAATCAACCACTACTTCAAAATTGTCGAAATGCTGCAGCAGGCTCTATTAGACAACTTGATTCCAAAATTGCTGCTAAAAGAAAATTAGATGTCTTCATTTATCATTTACCTAATCCACTTGACTATGGAATTAAAACTCATGCGGAAGCCCTTGATTATATGCAAAAATTAGGATTTAAAATTAATCCTAATAATAGAGTAGTAAATTCTATATCTGAAGTAATATCATTTATTGAAGAAAAAGGTGCTAAAAGAAGCTCTTTGTCATATGATATCGATGGTGTAGTAATTAAAGTAAATAATATTAGGGAACAACAAGAATTAGGTTATACAGCTAAATATCCTAAATGGGCTGTAGCTTATAAATTTCCTGCTGTTGAAGTTCTTACTAAATTAAAAGATATTATCTTTACCGTAGGACGCACAGGCCAAATAACTCCAAATGCCGTCTTAGAACCTGTTATAGTTGCTGGCTCAACCATTTCTAGAGCTACCTTACATAATGAAGATTATGTTCTTGAAAAAGATTTAAAAATTGGAGATATTGTATCTATACGTAAAGCTGGTGATGTTATACCAGAAGTAGTTGAAGTCAAAAAAGAAAGAAGAACAGGCACTGAAAAAGAATTTCAAATGATAACAAATTGCCCTATGTGTAATTCGCTTTTACAAAAAAAGCCTAATCAAGTTGATTATTTTTGCTTAAATGATAAGTGTCCAGCACGAAATATTGAAAAATTAATTCATTTTGTCTCTAGAAAAGCCATGAATATTGATGGTCTAGGAGATAGAATAATGGAAGATTTCTACAATTTTGGATTTATAAAAGAAATTTCTGATATATATCATTTAAAAAATCATGAAAAAGATATAATAAGATTAGAAGGTTATGGAGAAAAATCAGTTCATAATTTATTAGAAGCTATCGAAATAAGTAAATCTAATTCCCTTGAAAGATTAATATTTGGCTTAGGAATAAATCATGTAGGTGAAAAGAAAGCTAAAATTTTAGCAAGTACCTTTCATACATTAGATAATCTTATAGCCGCTAAAGAAGAAGATTTGATAAATATTCCCGATATTGGAGAAATAATAGCCCAAAGTATTAAAGAATATTTCTCTCAGGAAAAAAATATTAAATTAATTTTCACTTTAAAGGACTTAGGTTTAAATATGAATTATTTAGGCAAACAAATAGAAAAAAATGCTGAATTTAATGGTAAAAGTTTTGTTTTAACTGGAACATTAACAACTTATTCTCGAGAAGAAGCTAAACAAATAATTGAATCCTTAGGCGGAAAAACAGTTGATTCTGTATCTAAAAAAACTTCCGTCGTAATTGTTGGAGAAAATCCTGGCAGTAAATATCTAAAAGCTCAAAATCTTCATATCGAAATCTGGACCGAAGAAGATTTTAAAGAAAAGATAAAATAAAGCCCTAGACTTTACAAATCATTAAAAAAAGGTTATAATATACACTACTTAAAGAAAGTGGGGGTATTGTAATGTTTAAAAGAAAAAATAAAACTCAATTAGATGAATCAAGTGATTTACTTGATGATATTGAAAATGAAACAGTAGATGATGAGCTATCTTTAGAAAGTTATGAAGAATATAATTTAGAAGATGAAGATATTTCTGAAGAATATAGTAAAAAACCTAAATTTACAAGAAAAAAAACAAAATTATTAATTAATATAATATTTATTATCTTAACCATGGCAATGGTAATGATCGCAACAGATGTAATTTGTGTGGCAAGATATTCTCTTGGCCCTGTATTTGCCATAAAAACAAAGACTTATTCTGATGGTGGGACCAAAGAATATTATGGTTTAGGTTATAAAGTTATAAAATATAATCAAAAACAAGGTCGTAGAGATATAACAATCGGCTTTTGGAATATGCCTTATTCTGTAACTCCTATTGATATAAAAGATATAGATTTATCTATTGAATTTATAAATGATTATGAACATGCTTATAATAAATATTATAAGAAATTTTTACGAGTATCTTCAAAACTTAATAAAATTGATAGTAAGAAAAATGAAATAGTTATAGGATATATTGATGAAGATAAGAAATATTCCTTAAATATTATTTGCTCAATGGCCAATAAAAATGCTACTAGTGAACTTGAACTTAATAAAGATATAACAATAATTGGAACATTAAATAAATTTAGCTTAAAAACTAAAACTAAACCTAATCAAATTTATATAGAAAATTGTTTTGCGGAACAATAAAAATAAATAATTTCTGAAGATAAAATAGCACTTATTTTATCTTTTTTCTTTAATTTACATATAAATTAATAAATGATATAATATAAAGGTCAAAAGGAGAAATGTCTATGGAAGATAAATTAACAAAAGAAGAAGTTTTGCATGTAGCTCAACTTGCTCGAATAAATATTGACGAAGATGAACTTGAGACTTATCAAATTGAATTAAAAAAACTTCTTAATGAAGTTGAAAAAATAAGTGCTGTTAAAGGTTATGATGATGAAAAATTAATAGCTTCATGGGATAGAAAAACTGAACTAAGAGAAGATATTGCTGGTGAAATGCTTGATCCTAAAGAAGTAATTAATAATGCTCCTCGTCATAGTGGCAACTATATTGAAGTACCAGTAGTAATAGGAGATGAGTCATAATGAAATATTTGAATAAACCAATTTTAGAAATAAACAAACTTTTAAAAGAAAAGGTAATTAAACCTTTAGACTTAGTTGAAGAAGCTTTTGCTAATATAGAAAAAAATAAAGCTTTAAATGCCTATATTACATTAAATAAAGAAGAAGCAATAAAAACAGCCAAAGAATTAGAAAATAAAGAAGTTGACAATATTTTATTTGGCCTTCCAATTGCGATTAAAGATAATATTATAACAAAAGATCTTCGCACCACATGTGCCTCTCATATGCTAGAAAATTTTCTTCCTATTTATGATGCCACTGTTGTCAAAAAAATAAAAGCCAAGAATATGATTATTATTGGAAAAACAAATATGGATGAATTTGCCATGGGCTCATCAAGTAGAACAAGTTATTTTGGTGCTCCTAAAAATCCTTGGAATACTAACAAAATTTCAGGTGGATCTTCAGGGGGCTCAGCTGTTACAGTTGCAGCACGTGATGTATTCCTTGCTTTAGGAAGCGATACAGGTGGTTCTATAAGACAACCTGCAAGTTATTGTGGAATAGTTGGAATGAAACCAACTTATGGAAGAGTATCTCGTTATGGGTTAGTAGCTTTTGCTTCTAGTTTTGACCAAATAGGGCCTCTTACCAAAAATGTTTATGAAAATGCTTTGCTTTTAAATGCTATTGTTGGTAAAGATGACAATGATTTAACTTCTGCTGACAAAGAAAGTGAAGATTTTACAAGATTAATAGGCAAAGATATTAAAGGCATGAAATTTGCTCTACCTAATTATTTTATGAGTGATATTGTTAGCCAAGAAATAAAAGAAAAAATAATATCTGTTAGTAAAATTCTTGAAAAATTAGGTGCTAAAGTTGACTATGTAGATGTTAAATATTTAGAAAATGCCGTAACATTATATCAAATTATTGCTATGGGAGAAGCAAGTTCCAATTTAGCTCGTTATGACGGAATAAGATTTGGTTATTCACTACCTAATCCTACAAGTATAGATAATTTATATTATGAAACCAGAAAAACAGGATTTGGAAAAGAAGTAAAAAGAAGAATCATGGTAGGATCTTACTTATTAAGTGGAGAAAATGCTAAAATATATTATAATAAGGCCCTATCTATAAGAGATGATATGCAAAAAGAATTTACTAATTTATTCCAAAAATATGATTTAGTAATAGGACCAACCACCACCACAACGGCTTATGATTTAACAGATCCTATGGATGATCCTTTAAAAAGTTTTTTAGATGATGTTTTAGTAATACCTGTAAATATGGCAGGCCTTCCTGGCATGAATGTTCCTATTGGCTTTTCTAAAGATAATATGCCTATTGGAATGCATATAATAGGAAATAAATTTGAAGAAGCTAAAATGTATCAATTAGCAAGTTGTATCGAAAAAGAATTAAACTTAGCTTTAACACCAGGAGGCGAGATTAATGAATAAATATATTCCTACTATCGGAATAGAAGTCCATGTTGAATTAAAAACAGCAACAAAAATATTTTCTAATTCTATTAATGGGTATGGCCAAATGGCCAATTCCTTAACAAATGTAGTCGATTTAGGCTATCCTGGAACTTTGCCAACACTTAATAAAGAGGTAATTAATTTAGCTATCAAAGCTGCCACTGTTTTAAATTGTAAAATTCGAAAAGAAATGCATTTTGATCGCAAAAATTATTTTTATCCTGATATACCAAAAAATTATCAAATAACACAAAATGAAACTCCAATTGGCTATGATGGGTATGTTGAAATTACCATCAATGGAGAAAAAAAGAAAATAGAAATTGAAGAAATGCATATTGAAGAAGATACCTGCAAAAGTACTCATCGCAGTTCTAAAACTTTGCTTGATTTTAATCGTGCTGGAGTACCTTTAATTGAAATAGTTACTAAACCATGTATATCAAGTGGGGAAGAAGCTAAACTTTATTTAGAAAAATTAAGAGAATTATTATACTATTGTGATATAAGTGATTGTAAAATTGAAGAAGGTTCTATGCGAGCAGATGCTAACGTATCTATTAGAAAAAATGAACAAGATCCCCTAGGAACTAAATGCGAAATTAAAAATATTGGGTCTATATCTAATGTTGCCATTAGTATCGATAAAGAAATAAAAAATCAAATCGAACTTATAGAAAACAATAAACAAATAAAACAACAAACTAAACGCTATGATGATAAACTAGGAAAAAACATTTTAATGCGTACAAAAGAAACAGGAAATGACTATCGTTATTTTCCAGAACCAGATATTCCGTATGTCATTTTAACAGAAGATATGATTGCCTCTGTTGTAAAAACTATCCCTATGTTACCAGATGAAAGAAGAAAAGTTTATCAAGCTAAAGGCGTTTCTGAATTGAATGCTAATAAATTAGTTCAAAATAGATCTTTAAGTGATTATTTTAATAAGTTATTAGATACTAACATTAATTTTAAAATAGCTAGTAATATCTTATTAGGAGATATTCAAGCCTATTTAAATAAAAATGAAAAACAAATTAGTGATACTACTTTAACAGTTACTAGATTTGAAGAGTTAGTTAAAAATGTAGAAGATAAAACCTTAACAAGTAAAAATTTAAAAGATATTTTAGTAACAGTTTTAGAAGAGGAATCTTCTATATCCACTATAATAAAAAAATCAGGCATAGAAAATATTCAAGATGATCAAGCTTTAAGAACTATTATTAACTCTATAATTTCTTCTAATCAAGAAACAGTTAATGATTATAAAAATGGTCATGATAGAGCAATAAAGTTTTTTATGGGTCAAATTATGAAAGAAACTAAAGGCTCTGCTAACCCTAAATTAGCTATGGATATTTTATTAGAAGAATTAAAAAAATAACCATTAATAATAATTGAAAATGCTTTTAACATGTTGTATAATCTTTTCATAGGATGTGAATTTATGAATTATTTAAAAAGAAATAAAAGTACGATAATAGCAATAGCCATATTTTTAATAGTTTTAATTGTTGCTATGAATTTAATTAATATATTTTTTCCAAATGAAGAAAATGCTTTATATGGAAGTCGCCTTAATGGTATTAATGAGGTAAAAATAACTAATAATACTGAAGATCAAATTACTGCAGCCTTAGAAAAAGACTGTTCAAAAGTTTCAATTAGAGAATCAGGTAAAATAATTGAAGTTATTTTGACAGTAGATAAAGATATGAGCTTAGAAACAGCCAAAAATTTAGCTCCAAAAATCACAGAACAATTAAAAAAAGAACAACTTGAATATTACGATATCCAAGTATTCATACAAAAAACAGCAAAGTCATCTGATTTTCCAATTATAGGTTATAAGCAACACACTAAAGAAGGTTTTAACTGGACAAAAGATAGAACGGGGAACGAGTAATGAAAAAGAAATTAATAATTATTTTACCTATCCTAATAGCGATTATTACTTTTGTTTTTGTTTATCGCTATTATACAAATGAAGATAAAACAACAACTTTAACAGTATCAGAAAAAAGATGGATTGAAGAAAATAATGATCAAACTTATGATTTTGAAGTAGTAAATGATTATCCTTTATATGGTAAAAATGGTGAAGGAGTAATCTTTAATTTTATAGAAGATTTTGAAAAAGATATTGATCTAGAATTTAATAAAATTCCTTATTTAAAACAATCAACTCCTACAACTGATAGCTATCGCATTAGAATTTTAGATAATGATGATAAATTAACTAATTTAGATTTACCTTTATTTAAAGATAATTATGTTGCCGTAGGTAAAAAATATCAAAGAATTAATCACATAGTAGATATGAAAAACTTATCCTTTGGAGTATTTAAAAATGATTCTGAAGATATTTCCTACTATTTAAAAAGTGGAACTAATTTATCTTATAAAACATATGATACAATTACTGATTTATATAAAGCATTAGATAATAATGAAGTTAATATGATTATTGTTCCCAATATTATGTATCTAGATTATACTATAGAAAAAAATAAATATTCTATAAATTACATCTTCACAGAAATGAATAAACAAGTAGTTTTAACTTTAAGCTCTACTAATAAAGAATTAAATAAAATAGTAACCAAATATTATAATAAATGGCGTCTTAACAACTATATCAAAGAATATAACGAAGCCTACTTAAATTATTACTTAAAAGAAAATAATTTAAGTGCCAAAACTAAATCTGCCCTTGTATCTAAAAACTATGTTTATGGATATGTTGAAAATTATCCTTATGAAGTTAAAGTAAATGGCAAAATTGCTGGTATAGCAGGTGAATATATTGATAGAGTAGCCCGTCTTGCGAACATCAATTTTAAATTAAAAAAATACTCTTCTATAGAAAGTTTAAAAAAAGCCGTAGATAAAGAAGAAGTAGACATTTATTTTGATTATTATAATTATAGTAATGATAATTACAATGCTACTTTATCAACCTTTATTGAAGATTATGTAGTTTTAGGCAAAGAAAAAAATAACTATATTGTTACTTCCTTTGAAAGTTTAAGAAACAAAGAAATTTCCATGTTAAAAGGAAATTCATTATATAATTATTTTGTCAATAATTCTAAAACAAAGATTAATTCTTATACAAATATAGATGAATTACTATCTAAAAGTAAAGATGAATTATTAGTAGTTGATGCTGAAATATATATGTATTATCAAAATACTAAATTTAAAAAATATAAATTACTTTATAAAGATACAATGATGAATGATTATAAATTTATGATTAAAAATAATAATGAAGCATTTTACGATTTATTCAACTATATAATCAATACTAATTCATACTATAATTATCGTAATAGTGGAATTGATAATTTACATGCTTCAATTTTACAAGATCAAACATTAGAACAAGTATATATAATTATATTAAGTCTTATCTTTATACCATTATTAATAATATTATTAATTTATTTTATCTTTAAAAAGAAAAAACAAGTAAAGAAAATAAAATTAAATGATCGTCAAAAATATACTGATATGTTAACATCTTTAAAAAATAGAAATTATCTTAATGCTAAAGTTCCAGAATGGGAAGATTATGAAGTATTCCCTAAATCAATTGTAATAGTTGATTTGAATAATGTTAAATATGTTAATGATAATTATGGACATGAAGAAGGAGATCAATTAATTATTAAAGCTGCTGGTGTATTAGTTAATACCCAACTAGAAAACAGTGAAGTTATTAGAACTGATGGTAATGAATTCTTAATATACTTAGTTGGATATAGCGAAAGACAAATTTCTACATACACTAAAAAATTAGCCAAAGAAATGAAAAATTTACCTCATGAATTTGGAGCAGCTATAGGTTATAGTATGATTACAGACAAAATAAAAACAATAGATGACGCAATCAATGAAGCAACAATTGAAATGATAACTAATAAAGAAGAATATAAATAAGAGGTTAGTAAATGAAAAAGGCAAGAACATTTTTTAAAAAAATAATATTACTAATAGCAAAACCAGAAATGCGTATTTTACCTGGTCAACTTGCCTTTTTTTTAGTTATGTCTTTAATACCTACCGTTGCTTTAATAGGAACGATAGCTTCTTCTTTATCTATTATAGATAAAATATCAATATCAATTGGAGAATCCGTTCCCAAAGAAATATCCGATATTCTTATGCAATTTATTAACGGCCAAGGTATTAATTTCAATATTTCAGTTTTTTTCATTTCTGCCTTTATACTTGCTTCCAATGGTACCCATTCCATGATAATAACATCTAATGAAATATACAAAATAGAATCAAAAAATGCTATCAGAAGACGTATAAAAGCAATTATTATGATTATGATTTTAGTATTTTTGCTATTTTTATTATTATTTATTCCTGTATTTGGAGATACTTTATTTGAATTAATAAAAATAGTAGTAAAAAATCAACAATCTCTATATTTTTTTCACGAATTATTCAAAGCCTTAAAATATCCCGTTTTAGTAACAATTTTATATATCTTTATAAAACTTATTTATGTTATAGCTCCAGATAAAGAAATTCCAAGTAATACAACTATAAAAGGAGCTTTATTTACTACTATTGGATGGATAGTCGCAACAGAAATTTATGCTTTTTATGTTGGAAATTTTACTAAATATGATATTTTCTATGGTAGTATTTCTAGTTTAATTATACTATTAATATGGATTTATATTTTATCATATATATTTGTCTTAGGTATGGTTATTAATGCTAGTTTATATGATGAATCCGTGTAAAATAATGTCATTAAAAGAGGAGTAAAGCCTCTTTTTATTTTTTAAATTCCAATTAATTGAATTTTTATTATTAAAATGTTATAATATACTAGTGAGGTTGTAATTATGAAAATAAAAAATAAATTTAACAACTTAAAAGAAAATATAACTAAAAAAATTAAGCATATAAAACAAGAACATACAATTTCTAAATATATAAAAAATAATATATTATTTTTAACATTTGTCATAACAAGTGTAATTAATGCTACTATATTAAGATTCTTTTGTATGAGAATGCTTGAAAATTACTTATCTATAAAACCAATTATTGCTGATTTAATAGTTGCTGTTTTAATTGGTTCCTTTGGTTATTTTTTTAAACCTAAAAATAGATTTACTTACTATATTATTGCAAATATATTTTTAACAGCTATTTGTATGATTAATTCAGTTTATTATACATTTTATACTTCTTTTGCCTCAGTTTCTATGCTTTCTTTAACTCAATACATAGGTGATGTTGGAGACGCTGTAGTTGAAAATGTAATCCAGCTAAAAGATCTTGTTTATATTTTAAGTCCTATAATCTTAACAATAGTTCATTTAAAATTAAAAAAGAAAAACTATTACAAAAAAGTAGAAATTAAATCTATACGCAAAAAAAGAGGTTTTAGGACATTAGCTGCTTCAGGAGTTTTAACATTATTATTTATTGTAACCATGACTCCACTAGATGTTTCTAGATTTGCTAAACAATGGAATAAAGAATATATTGTTATGCGCTTTGGTATATATGTTTATCAAGCCAATGATGTAATAACTAGTATTAAACCTAAAATAAATTCTATGTTTGGATATGATAAAGCTAATAAAGAATTTAAAGATTATTTTGCCAATGTTGAAGAACCTAAAACTAATAAGTATACAAATATTTTTGCCGGCAAAAACGTTATTGTCATTCATGCAGAAAGTATGCAAACCAATGTTATGGATTTAGAATTTAATGGTCAACAAGTAACTCCTAATTTAAATAAATTAGCTCAAGAAGGAATGTTCTTTTCCAATTTTTATTCCCAAGTAAGTGTGGGTACAAGTAGTGATTCCGAATTAACTTATAATACTTCATTAATGCCAACAAAAAGTGGTACTGCCTTTGTATCATATTCAGATCGTGAATTTAATTCTACTCCTAAATTATTAAAAGAAAAAGGATATTATACGTTTAGTATGCATGCCAATAATGCTGATTTTTGGAATAGAAGAGTAATGCATAAAAATTTAGGCTATGATAGATTTTATAGTAAACAAGACTATAAAGTTACTAAAGAAACAACTATAGGATTAGGCTTATCAGATAAAGAGTTTTTTGCCCAATCAATACCTAAAATTCAAAGTATTAATCAAAAATATTCAAATTGGTATGGGTTACTTATAATGTTAACTAATCACACTCCATTCTCAGATACCGAAAAATATGGGGACTTTCCAGTAGATATAAAAGAAACAATTACTAAAGAAGATGGCACAACAGAACAAGTAACTTATCCATATATGGAAGGCACTAAATTAGGTAATTATTTTAAATCATACCATTATGCTGATGCTGCTTTAGGAGAGTTTATAGAAAATCTTGATGCTGCAGGTCTTTTAGAAAATACAGTTTTAGTAATATATGGAGACCATGATGCAAGATTACCAAAGAAAGAATATAATAGATTATATAATTATGATAAAAATACAGATGACACCCTTTCCAAAGATGATCCAAATTATAAAGAATATGATTCTTATCAATATGAATTAGGACGAAAAGTACCTCTTATAATATGGACAAAAGATATGCAAGGAACAAAATTAAATCAAGAAATAACAAATGTTATGGGAATGTATGATGTAATGCCTACTTTAGGCAACATGTTTGGTTTTTATAATAAATATCAATTAGGACATGATATATTTTCAATTAAAGAAGATAATATTGTTGTTTTCCCTAATGGTAATTGGGTAACTAATAAAGTATATTATAATAGCCAAAAAGAAGCCTATTTATCTCTTACAAATGAACCAATTAGTGAAGAAGAAATAAGAAAAAATAATGAATATACAAATAAACTATTAGATGTTTCAAATAACATAATAGTATTTAATCTTTTAGATGATAAAAAAGAGTAGAAAGGAAATTATATGAAATTAAAGAAAAAACCCAAAAAAATATTAAAGTGTATATTAGTTTTAATAATATTTATACTAATAGGTTTCTTAATATATAAAATGGTATTAAAAAAAGACATAAAAGAAGTAAAAATAATAAATTCAATTAAAGATTATGGTTATAATTTAAAAGAAAATAAACCAAAAAAGTATAAAGAGCTTTTTAATGAATTAAAAGAAATTTTATCAACTGATAAAGTTGATGAAGAAAAATATGTAAAAAAATTAACTGAAATGTTTATTTATGATTTCTATTCTTTAGATGATAAAGTTGCTAAGACAGATGTAGGAGGAGTAGAATTTATTCATAGTGATATTAAAGAAAATTTTCTAGCAAACGCTGAAAATACTTATTATAAATATATTGAAAGTAATATCTATAATAATAGAAAACAAAAATTACCTATAGTTGCTGAAATTACAATAGATTCAACAGAACAAGAAACATTTGAATATAATGATAAATCTGATGATGAAGCATATATAGTTAAAGCTTCTTGGACATATTCTGATTCAGATTTTGCTGATTACCAACAAGAAGCAACGTTAGTATTTGTTCATGAAAATAAAAAATTAAGTTTAGTTGAATTACAATAAAGATAATAAAATCCTAGATTAAATATTAATATCTAGGATTTTTTAGTGCTTTTAAAAATGACAATAAAAAAACTGTTACCTATACAGGTTACAGTCTTAACTATTTATTCAACATATATTATTCATCAGGTGCTTTAGGAGTTTCTGTTACTTCAACTTTAGGAGATTCAGGAACATCTTTTTCTTCACTTTCATCAGTATTTCCTAAACCTTCATCTTTATCTTCATCGTTATCTTTATCATTATCGGTTTTATCTTTATCTGTATTCTTTTTATCAGTAGAATCATCTTTAGTAGTATTTTGTGATAATACAAGTTCTACGCTACCAGATAATTTATCAAGTCTTTTATTTGCCGGAACACTTTGTGAAACTACATAACCACCAGTACCTTTAAAAGTAACATTAATTCCTAATCTGCTAGCACTTGCTCTTGCTTGAGCTTCACTATCACCCACAAAATTAGGAAGCAATTTATAAGAATTACTAGTTTTATATGGTCCTTCACCAATTACTTTTTTTTCATAAGGTTCATTAATTGAAAAACTAAATTCTTTAATTGTTTCATGATCTTCTAATTCCAAATTAACTTTCATTGCTTGAATTATATCTTTACGACTTTGATTATTAGGAATATAATCCCATAAAACTAATCTAATTCTTTCATCATAAATCATCTGTCCAACACCTTGTAAATATAGTTGTTGGATATTAACAAGTTCGGCTTCATCAGCAGATAAACTCTTTTTAAGAATATCTTTACCAATATTATAGAAAGATAAAATTTGTTTAGTAGTCAAATTAGTATCTAAACTATTTGATATAGTATTTAATATATCCATAAATTTACTTACATCAGTAATAGTTTTCATCTTATTAACTAAAGCCATAATAATTTCTTGTTGATGTTGAGCTCTTCCAAAATCACCATTTTCCAAATCATGTCTATTTCTTGCAAAAACTAAAGCTTGTTCACCATTTAATGTTTGCCAACCTGCATCAATACAAATCTCTCCATCACGCGAAGAATTATCAGTACATAATCTTTTAGGAACCTCAACTTCTACGCCCCCAACAGCATCAACTAATTTAACTAAACCTTTAAAATTAATCTTCGCATAGTAATCAATATCAGTATCAAAGTAATTTTCAATAGTATTCATCATACAATCTGTACCATATCCAGCTGCATGAGTAATTTTATTTTCTGCTTTATCAGACCAACAAGCAATAGGAACATAACTATCACGTGGAATAGAAAGCATCGTAGCATTTAAAGTTTTAGGATTAAAAGTAATTAGTATTAAAGTATCTCCGTTAGCAACCGCATTCTTTGTTAAAACTTCATCAGTAGAATCAATTCCCATTAATAAAATTGTAAAAGGTTCTGTAATATTTTTTCCCGAAGAAGCTGTTTCATTATCTGATGTATCAGCTTTTTTCATCTTTTTATCTTTACTAATAATAACTTTTGTATCAGTATCAATATTTTCATATCCTGTTATATTTGAAAACATTGAAACATAACTACTTGATACAAACATACAATCAATTTCTTCTGCATATAAATCCACAAGCATTGTTGAATAATCATCATACTCAACCATATCATTCTCATCTTTTAATTTATATTCCTTGATAATATCATTAGGAATTATATAACCTTCAGGAGATTTTTTATCACTTAAAAGACCAATCTTTAAATCACTAACATCTTCAATATCATTAATTTCTGAATCTTTCATTGCTATTAAACTTGAAGAATAAGTTACATAGACTTTATTTATACTATTTATTTGTCCATAAACATAAAAAATAGCTCCTCCAATTACTCCACAAATACAAGAATATAAAATCATAAATAAAACTAAAAATACTCTCTTAGTTTTTTTCTTTTTCTTTGAACTTTTAACTTTAAATATTAAAATTAAATCAATAATAAGTAATACTCCAATAATTATATACCTTATTAAATCTTCAATAGAATTAAGCAAAAATATTTCATATATAGCAAATAAACTTGTTGCTATTGCTATAATTAAAAAAAATAATTGTACAACTTTTAAACCTTTCTTTTTTTCTTTTTCATCTTTATGTTTAGCCATAAAAACCTCCTTGCTCTCAAGTAGATATCATATTAAATTATATCTAAATTATAATAATTTTTCAAGAATATTGCTTTCCCTTTATAGATATAAATTTATTATTACAATTATTTGACAGTTTTTATATATTTTAATGTAAATAATTGTAAAATAAAGCTTATAAAAGATAAAAATGTCGAAAAAACGCCTTCAAACTAGAAATTATTGTTATAATTAATATAAAGATATAATGAGGGAGGCTTTTATATGGAAAAAAGAAAATTTATTCTTAAATTTATTTTTGCTTTTTCACTAGTTTTAAATATAAACAATGTAAAAGCTTACTCCCGGGAATTTATCAGTTTTGAATCATAGAAATTGTGAAAACCATTATAAAATGGTTATTTTTTTGTCAAATTTTTAAATTTTATATTGCATACGTTGTCGTACATTTAGTATAATTATTTTGTAAGGTAGTGATTTTATGCATATCAAAAAAACTAAATCTAAAAATTATGAACATTATTCTATTATTTATGATGTTAATATTAATGGGAAAAGAACTTCTAAAGTTTATGAGAATATTGGCAATTATGATAAACTTAAACTTCGTGCTGGTAATGAAGATCCAATTTCTTGGTTAAATAATTATGTTGATAATTTAAACCAAAAAATTAAAGAAGAAAGTTTACCTTCTATTTTGAAAAAATATCCTAATAAAAAAATCGATAAAAATGTTAAACAATCGTTTAATGCTGGTTACTTATTCTTACAAAAAATTTATTATGATTTAAGTATTAATAATATTTGTAATAATATTAAAGATAAATATCAATTTCATTATGATTTAAATAATATTTTATCTAATCTTATATACTCTAGAATTATTTATCCTTCAAGTAAGTTAAAGACTTTGGAATCTTCTAAAAACTTCCTTGAACAACCTAACTTTACTTATAATGATATTTTAAGAAGTTTGGAAGTGTTATCTAAAGAAAGTGATTATATTCAATCTGAGCTTTATAAAAACAGTTTAAAATATTCTAAAAGAAATGATAAAATTTTATTCTATGATTGTACTAATTATTATTTTGAAATTGAAGACGAAGATGATTTTAGAAAGTATGGCAAAAGTAAAGAAAATCGTCCTAACCCAATCATGGGAATGGGATTATTTCTTGATGGCGATGGTATTCCTTTAACTTTTGATACTTTTGATGGAAGTAAGAATGAACAAGTTACTTTAAAACCTTTGGAAGAAAAAATAATAAATGATTTTAATAATCCTAAATTCGTTGTTTGTACTGATGCCGGTTTATCTAGTATTGCTAATAGAAAATTTAATAATAAAAGCAATCGTAAATTTGTTACTACTCAATCTTTAAAAAAACTAAAACAATTTTTAAAAGAATGGTCACTAGATTTATCTGAAGGTTGGCATTTACCTGGAATTGATAAAACTTTTAATATTTCTAAATTAAGAAATGATGATGAATTAATTAACAAATATTACGATAAAATATTTTACAAAGAAAGATGGATTAAAGAAGATGGGATTGAACAAAGACTTATTATTACTTTCTCTCCTAAATATCAAGAATATCAAAAACATATTAGAGAAAAACAAATTCAAAGAGCAATTAACATTATAGAAAAGAATCCTAAAAAAATAAAAAGTAATAACGAAAATGATCCCAAAAGATTTATTGAAGTTATTTCTACAACTAAAGATGGTGAGATTGCTGAAGTAAACAATTATAATCTAAATCAAGAAAAAATAAATGACGAAGCTTTATATGATGGTTTATATGCCGTTTGTACTAATTTAGAAGATAATGTAGAAGAAATAATTAGAATTAACAAAAGAAGATGGGAAATTGAAGAATCTTTTAGAATTATGAAAACTGAATTTAAAGCTAGACCTGTTTATTTATCTAGAGAAGATAGAATTAAAGCACACTTTCTTACTTGTTTCTTATCTTTAGTTGTATTTAGATATTTAGAAAAGAAACTTGATGAAAAATACACTGTTTCAGAAATTATTGATACTTTAAAAAAATATGAATTGAAAAATGAACAAATTGGCTATTCTCCAATTTACACTAGAACTGATATAACTGATTTATTACACGAAAAATTCGGCTTTTGCACTGATTATGAAATTATAGATAATAAAAATATTAAAAAAATTTGTAAACAAACAAAAAATTAAATAACGTACGCACTTTTTCAAACACTTAAAAATCTCTCAATTCCTTATAAACAAAGGCTTTGGGAGATTTTTCTCTTTCAAAACTGATAAATTCAAGATTATATCTAAATTATAATAATTTTTCAAGAATATTGCTTTCCCTTTATAGATATAAATTTATTATTACAATTATTTGACAGTTTTTATATATTTTAATGTAAATAATTGTAAAATAAAGCTTATAAAAGATAAAAATGTCGAAAAAACGCCTTCAAACTAGAAATTATTGTTATAATTAATATAAAGATATAATGAGGGAGGCTTTTATATGGAAAAAAGAAAATTTATTCTTAAATTTATTTTTGCTTTTTCACTAGTTTTAAATATAAACAATGTAAAAGCTTACTCCGCAAGTAATTATGAAAATCGAACTTTATGTGGTAATTTTGAAGTAGCTAGTTTTAAAAGTAATGGAACAATTACAGCTGTAAATTGTCAAAGTACTTATGAACAAGCTAGAACTTGGATGAAAAATAATGGGGCCGATGATTTAGCTATAATGACTAAAGTTGCAGGTAAAACAAAAATAATTGATGCCAATGTAGCTTTACTTGATTTAAGCGTAAATCCCGAAACTTTAACATATTTTTATACAAATAGTGAATTAACATCTTCTGCCTATACATACATGGATACAGGATCATTGTATGGTGGAGTAGATGGAGCTCATATTGATACAGCCTATTCCTCAGCAAATAATGTTTGGACAGCTAAAGTAAAAACAGGAAATTTCACAGGTTGGATAAGACAAAGCACCTATGAAATTGTTCCTATAACTTGGGTTAAATCATCAAGTTCTTACACAGTAACAAATGATTCTATTAGACATAATTATGTTGCTAAAATTCAAAATACATATAGTGGTAGTGCTGGAAGTACCATCGGGCCAAAACCTTCTATGTTAAATGCTGGTACTTATTATAGTTATGATGGTCATTATTTTTATAAGAACCTAACAACTTTAATTAAAGATTATAAAGCTGGTAATTATAATAACGCAGTTAATAAAAATGAAGCTTATTATAATTATTATATGTATTTATCTAATCATACTAAAACTAACTATTCTAGTATTAACATTGATGAATATATAAGAAATAATTTAGGAATTTACCAAGATGCGTATGGAAATGACAGTTCCAATGGTAGTTCAAGATTATATGGTAAAGGAACCTTTTTCTATTATGCTCAAGAAAAATATGGCGTTAATGCTATTTTAGCTTTAAGCCTAAGTCGTAATGAAACAAGTAATGGACGTAGTAACTTAGCTATAAATAAAAACAATGGTTTTGGTTTAAATGCTGTAGACTCTAATCCAACTCAAGCAGCAAATTGGTATGCCTCTTTTGCTAGTAGTATTTTAGGTTATGCTTCTAAATGGATAACATATGGATATGCTCACCCTAGAGATTGGCGTTATTTTGGTCCTCAATTTGGCGACAAATGGATTGGAATGAATGTAAAATATGCCTCAGACACCTATTGGAGTGAAAAAATGGCTGCCAATTATTATTCTTTAGATAAAGCCTTTGGCCTACAAGATTATAATAATTATCAGTTAGGAGTAGTAACAAAACAAACAAAAGCCTATCAAAATGCATCAACTTCTTCTAAATTTATATACACTTATCCTGAAGCAGAAGATGCCGTTGTTATAGTTGGAGAAACTACAGGTACAACTATAGATGGTAATAATAAATGGTATAAAGTTGTAAGTGATTTAAATGTAGATGTCAATTATAATGAAGTTACAACTGGAAATTATAACTGGGGAAGATATGTTTATATTCCAGCAACTCATGTTAAAAAGATAAATACTGCTAAAAATGGTTATAAACTTCCAACCGATATAACAGAATATGAAAATAAAAATTATGAATATGATTTATTGATTGAAAATACAGAATTAAAACCTAAAGTAGGTTTAACTAACACAAATACAGCCTATTATTATGATTCTTCTTTACAATCAAAAACAGGCAAAACACTATTGAAAAATAAATATGTAATGATATATACAATTGCTTATAAAAATAATATACCAGTAGCTTATCTTGTAACATCAGATTATAAATATGATCAAAAAGAATGGGTTAAAGCAAGTGATGTAAAATTAGTTAGTTCAAGTTATGGTAAAGTTAGTGTAACTGTATCTGGAAATCAATATACATGGGTAAATTCTACAACACAAGATACTGCTGCAACTTTAATTAGTGGTCTATACACTAATTCATATGTACCTGTTTTAGACCAAAAAACAGTAAATGGCTATTTATGGTACAAAGTTCCCGTAAATTTAACAGGAACAGCTAATGAATTTGGTTGGACTCTAGCAACAGCTCCAGGAGTTGCCATAACTTTAAATAAGTCAGTAGCTATAAATGCCAAACCAGTAATAGATGCTTCTGATAAATATATAGTTCAAGGTACAATTTATGATCCTCTAAAAAATGTAAGCGCTACTGATGCTGAAGATGGAAATATTACTAATAAACTACAAGTAACAGAAAACACTGTAAATAAAGATAAAGTAGGTACTTATAAAGTTACCTATAAAGTAACAGATAATAATAATCAAACAACTACTAAAACTATTAAAGTTATAGTAACTGAAAATAAAAAACCCGTAATAAATGCCTCTGATACTGAAATAACAATTAATCATGAAGTTAAAATAAATGTAACTGCCACTGATGCTGAAGATGGAGATATAACTTCCAAAATAAAAATTAAAGAAAATACAGTTAATAATAAAGTATTAGGTACTTATAAAATAGTTTATACAGTAACAGATAGTTATAACCAAACAACAACCAAAGAAATAAAAGTAACTATAACCAAAGATAAAGTTCCTGTAATTACTGCTTCTGATAAAGAAATAGTAATTAATAGTACTTTCAATCCACTTACAAATGTAAGTGCAAGTGATAAAGAAGACGGTGACTTAACTAAAAATATAAAAGTAGTTGAAAATAATGTAAATACAAAAGAATTAGGTACTTATAAAGTAGTATATGAAGTTACAGATTCTATGAATCAAACGACAACCAAAGAAATAAAAGTAAAAGTAGTAGAAAAGATTTATGAAGAAAAAGAAGGTTTATTCTATTTCAATTATTTAAAAGAATCTAATGGACAATTAAATTTACAAGGATATCAAACAATAACAGGAATTGATAATAGTCTAAATACTAAAATTGATTATGAAATAATTTTTGAAAATATTGAAACACAAGAAGAAATAGTATTTAAAGCCAATAGAATTGAAAAAGATATTCCTAAAAATGTTTATAGTCCAGATGGTAAAAACTATAACTATTCTTGGTTTAATGCTTATATTAACATAGATGATTTACCATTAGGTAATTATAAAGCTTATGCTAAAGCTATAACTAAAGAAGATAAATATTATTCTAAATCTTTAATAACTAATAAAACATATAATAATCAAATAACAAAAATTAAAAGTAAATCTCATACCGCAACCATATCCAACAATTATGATACCTCAACATCATTTGTAGAATTTAGTATTAGAAATGATTTTACCTTAGAAAGAACAGGTTCTTATATATATAATCAATATGAAAAATATACTAAATTTGAATTTACAAATAATAAATTATATTTACGAGGAAATAGTTATTCTTATGGAATGGATCTAAGTTTAAATAAAGATGTCAAAAGATACATAATTTTTGAAGATACTACAACTTATAAAGAATATACAAAAGAATTATCTAGTATCACAAATGGAAATTATCAAGTATTTTTACCAGTTTCAGATAATTTAAATAAGACTAGAGCTTGGTATGATAAAACTATTGATATTTCTGATTTACCTAAAGGAAACTATTTAATTTATATTAAAACTGAATCCAATATTATAGATGTTTCAGAAATGAAAGAAAAATTAGGAAGAAGTCTAAGTAATGTAACCGCAACTATTAATTCTAAAAAATACAGCTTTCTAATTAATAAAAATAGAGGTAATAGAATAGAATTAACTATTTCTTAAAATGAAAACAACTATCTTTATAGACAGTTGTTTTTATAGTTAATAAAAAATTAAATTTACACAAAAATTGTCAATAGAAATATATGAAAATTGATATGGGGGGGGGTCATATTATATACTTATAAAGTAAATAATAAAAATAAGGAGGAAAAAATAAAATGGAAAAAGATAGAAATACAAAAATTATTTCAATCGTTTCAATGTTTATAGCTGTTTTATGTTTATCAATAGGTTTTGCAGCTTTTTCAAGAACATTAAATATTCAATCAAGTGCTACAGTAAACATAAGTAAAGAAAACTTCTCAGTAAAATTATCACAAACACCAAATTCACTTGTAGGAGGCAATATGGCAGGCTATGTAGAAGTAAGCCCAGAAGAAACAGATGCTAGACCAAGTTATGATTATGAGCCTGTTGTTGCAGATAATGAGTCTGAAAGTCCTACTTTAAAAGGAATTAATGCAACATTTACAAAGCCTGGTCAATCAGTAACATATAAAGGTATCTACATTGTAAATGATGGACAATTTGATGCAATATTAAATGGTTTAAGTATTGCTAATGTTGATGGTCAAAACAGTGCAGTTGTTTGTGAAGCTAAAGAGGGTACAAACGCTGATTATGTAAAAGAAGCTTGCAAAGGAATTAAAATGCAGATTACAATATCTTCAAATGATACTTTTAGCCCAACACCATACATAATAGCATGGGCAACAACTGAAGAATCATACCCTGGAAATTATACTCCTGGTGCAGCAATGAATATAAAAGCTAATTTTGGTGGAAATGATAGTAGTGATGGAGAACCTCATGTTCTTGAAGTTAAATTGTCATATGAAGATGGAAGTACTGTAGCAGATGGACCTTTTGATGTAAAATTTGGAAATGTAAGTATTAATTATGGTACACAAATTGATAGTTAAAATATTCAAAAACAAATTAAATATTATTAAATAGTCAATTAAAAAATTGACTATTTTTTATATAAAAATATTAATAATTAGTAGAAAAATAAAAATGTTAATATTGACACTGGGGGGGGGTAGTTATAGTATAATAATCTCATAAGAAGAATACCAAGTTGTGTATTATTTTTATGGGAGGTACTATAATGGAAAGAAATAGAAAAACAAGAATAGTTGCAATTACTTCAATGTTAATAGCTGTTGTCTTTTTAACAGTTGCCTATGCGCTATTTTCAAATAATTTAAATATTCAAAATATGTCTGCTACAGTAAAGGCAAATGAAGCAAACTTCAGTGTCAAATTTTCTAACTCATCAACTAAAGTAGATGAAAGTGATGTAATACCACATTTTACTCATGGTGCAACTGGAACTCTATTAGATGCTCATATAGATAATAGTGGGCTCAATCCTAAACTTACTAATATAGGAGCAAACTTTGATTCTCTTGAAGGATTTGATGGTTATACTGACTATAAACAAGGTTGGGCAGGTTATGATTTATATGTTATAAATGATGGAGAATATGATGCTTATTTAAAAAGTATAAAAATAGAAAATGTTCCAGGTTATAATAAGCCATTAGTTTGCATACCAACTGAAGGAACCTCACAAACATTAGTAGATGAAGCTTGTAAATCATTTAGAGTTTTAGTTGGCACTAATAGTAAATATATTGATGTTACATCAGAGGGGATAAAACATGGAGATAGTAATTACATTAATCAACCAGGAAATTATACAGGAATAACTGGCATAAAATTAGCAAAACCAGATACTAGTAGAACTTATCCTTATTCTAATCATTATGTTTCTATAAGTATAGGTGCCCTAAGTGAAAATACTGGTGCAGCAGCTTCCGCAATTGATGGGTCATATGAAGTTAAAATTGGTGATGTAACCGTTGAATATAGTACTCAAGATTAAATTTAAATAAAATTAATTATAAAAAAAATAGCTTTTATAGAGCTATTTTTTTTACTATTTTACAACCTTAATTGTTATGGTATCACAGAAGTTTCTAATTGACCCTTCAAGACCTAACGTACATACTGTTCCTGGAGAAGAATCTCCATTATCACAAGCTTCCACAAACACAAAATTAAATTTATGGTTTGGATTCATTTGTTGAATTATTGCTTTAGTTTGAGCTCCACTAGATCCTGCTTGAATATTTAATTCTCCTGTCTTACTTTTGTCACAAGTAGAAGTAGAAGAACTACTAGAATTATTTGAATTATTATTTTTATTTTCAACTTCTTTTGCTTTACCACTACTAACTGTAATAGTGATTGTTGTATTTTTAGAAATTTCACTACCTGCACTCATAGATTGAGAAATAACTTTTCCTTCAGCAACACTATTACTATTTTTATAAACAAAATTATAATTTAAGCCTAATTTTTTAAGTTTACTAGCAGCATCATTTTTACTTAGTCCAACTAAATTAGGAACTTTTATTGCTACACCATCAGAAATTATAACCATAATAACATCATCATTTTTTATAATTTCTCCTTTTTTATATGAATAACTAATTACTTCTCCACTAGGAATATCTTCATTAAATTCATGTTTTTCTTCATACTTAACATCATATTTATCAGCCCATTCTCTAAATTCATCATAAGATTTAACATTAGGCATTTTTAAACTACCTTTAGAAATAACAACTTTTATTGTAGTACCTTGCTCAATAATATCACCTTTTTTATGACTAGCACTAATAATATTATTTTCTTTAACTTTAGCATCATATTTGTCACTAAATTCTAATTTTAAACGATTTTTAATAACCCAATCAGTTATCTCTGTTAAATCCATTTTTGTTAACTCAGGAACTTTTATTTCCGCACCCTTACTAAACGTAACAATAACTTTCTCATCTTCATTTTCAACTTTTACCATTTTTCCAGCTTTTATACTTTGCTTCATTACTAAGTCACGTTTTATATCATCAGAATAATCTCTATCAAATTGATATAAAATATGGTGTTGTTTTAAATATAATTCCACTTCAAATTTTGTTTTATTAGTAAAATCAATTAATTTAACTTCACTAAATCCTAATTCTTCTCCATAGGAAAAAGTTAATTTTAATTTTTCATCTCTTTCTAAATTACCACTTTTACTTTGCTCAATAACTGTATCTTGTGCTTTATCTGATTCAACAAATTCAACTTCTACATTAGTTAAATAATTTTTTAATACAAAATCTGTTACTTTATCAACATTCCACGAAATCATATTTGGAACAACTACTTCTTTATTAGGATTAGGCCCTTCACTAACTGCAACAGTTAGTTCTTTAACATCCTCCAGTTTTGTACCTGCTTTAATATCTTGACTTATAATTTCATACTCAGAAACCATATCACTATATTCATATTCTTGTTTAATTTCTACATTATTTTTGGCTGCCCATTTCATAACTTCAGTTAAACTTTTATTAGAAAAGTCTTTTACTGTAGTATTATCACTAATATTTATAAAATTAAGATTAGTAACAATACCATATCCAAAATAAGCTAATAAAAGAAAGGAACTAAATAATATCATACTTTTATTTTTTCTATTAGTTGTAAAAGCTACTGCTACATATACAACTGTAAATAATAATATTAATAATGAATTAATTAAAGTATCTATATTAGAATTATTTTTATTAAAAAACAAATTAACAATAAAATATATAATTGCCAATATTAAAACTACAAATAAGAAAAAATGTACCACTATATGTTTATTTTCTTTATTTTTTTTCTCCTCAATTTCACTACGTTTTTTAGTAGTTTTTATATCTTCTTTAATTTCATTTTTAGACTTCTCATTAGTCATTATATCTTTTTTATCTTTATTTTTCTTATTAGTATTTTTATTATCCATAAAACACCTCCATTATTATAATAATTATATAATAATTATAAAAAAAGATAAATATTTGTACTGTCTAAACTTGTAAAAAGCTGTCTATTATATAAATTTATGATATAATTAATTAATAAAACACTCTTTTAATAGATAGGATGAGTAAAATGAAAGATTTTCTAAAGAAAAATATAAATTTAATTATAGCAATATTTATTATGTTTCAACCCTTTCTTGATTTATTAACAGGATTATGGGTTCATTTATTCTCTTTTAATTTAACTTTAGGTATAATAATTAAAATATTATTTTTATTATTTATTATGTATGTAACATTATTTATATTTAAACAAAAAAAAGTATTAATACCATATCTATTTATTGGCATTTATTTTATTTTATATATTATAAATATTTTAATATTTAAATCAGGTCAAAATCTTTTTGGTGAAATACAAGGATTAATAAAATGTTTTTATTTTCCCTTACTATTATGTTCTTTATATTATTTAAAAGATAATATAAAAATTAGTAAAATGACCTTAGTAACAACATTATTTATTTATTTAACATGTATTTTTGTCCCTTTAATATTTAATGTTGGCTATAAAACCTATGAAATTACAAAAGCTGGAACACTAGGTTTTTATAATTCAGCAAATGAAATAAGTGGAATTATTTCTATCTTAACCCCTTTAATGATTTTAATTTTTACTCAAAAAAATTCTTCTCTTTTTAAAATGATATTAGGAATAGTATATTTAATAGTTATTTTAACTGTGGGAACTAAAACACCATTACTATCATTAGCTATAACTATTTTCTTTGCTATATTATATTTATGGATAAAGAGTATAAAAAAACACTTCTACAAGCCCATAATAATATCTCTTTTATTTTTTATAATAGCAACAACTTTTCTTGTCCTAATAATTCCTACCACAAATTTTTATAAAAACATAGAAACTCATCTTGATTATCTAGAATTAGATAATATAACAGAAGTGTTTACTGATGAAAAATTAGTTGATCATTTTATATTTAGTCAACGTTTAACATTTTTAAAGAAAAAAGCTGCTATTTATAAAAAATCTCCGCTATATCAAAAATTAACAGGAATAGGATACTATAAAAAAACAAAAGAAATAAAAATGATTGAAATGGATTATTTTGATATTTATTTTTCTCACGGATTAATAGGCTTTTTAGTTGTTTTTTCTATTTTAATAATTTATTTAGCTAAACTTTATAAACTAAAAGGAACGTTAACTTTTACTAATTATATGCTCGGAATAAGTTGTTTACTAATTATCTTTTTATCTTTCTTTACTGGCCATATAATAACAGCTCCATCAGTAAGTTTAATTGCCACAATAATTATATTATCACTTGCTCCAAGACCAAAAAAAGATCTTTTATTTACAGGCGTCAATATGAAAATAGGAGGTATTGAAAAAGCCCAATTAAACTTATTAAATAAAATTAATTATAATAAATATAATGTTGTTTTACTATTAGAAGAAAAAACAGGCATTTTATTAAAAGATTTAAGTAAAAATATTTTAGTACGAGAATTAAAAGTTAGTGAAAATAAAAATATTATTTTTAGAAAGTTTATAAATTTTTATCGAAAATTAATATTTACTATTTTTAATTATCATAATTATGATTTTAGTTGCTGTTATACAACATATAGTTATAGTTCTAATAAATTAGCAAGATTAGCATCCTTAAATAATTCAATCTATATACATAGTAATTATGAACATTTATATACCAAAGACAAATACCTAGAATTTTTTAATTCTAGAAGTATAAGTAGTTTTCATCATATTATTTTTGTATCAGCTGAAGCAGCCGCTTATTTTACTAAATTATATCCAACCCTAAAAGAAAAAATAAAAGTATTTAATAATTTCGTAGATATAAAGCAACTTATTTTAAAAAGTAAAGAACATATTCCCCTAAAACATCCATCTAATAAAAAATTATTAGTATTTGTTGGTAGACTAGATGATTCAGCTAAAAAATTACAAAGAGCCATCAATATTGCTAAAAATATAAAAAATATAGAATTATGGATTATAGGTTCTGGACCCGATGAAAAAAATTATAAAAGCTATGTTCAGTCTAATAAAATTAATAATGTTAAATTTTTAGGAGAACAAGCTAATCCTTATCCTTATATGAGTATAGCTGATTATTTAATTTTAACTTCTGAGTATGAAGGATTCCCAGTTGTTTATCTAGAAGGTATTGTTTTAAATAAACCCTTTATAACCACTATTGATGTAAGTGATGATTATATTAACATAGGTAAAGATTATGCTTATATCATTCCAAAAGATGAAACAAAATTAAAAATTAAAATAGAAAAAATATTATCTTTAACTCCTAAAAAAATTAATATAAATTTAGATAGTATTCAAACTAAAAGATTAGCCGCATTAGAAAAAATATTTGATGAGGTGATATAATGCCAACATTTAGTATTATTGTACCTGTATATAATGTTGAAAAATATATTGACAGATGTTTAAAAAGTATTGTGAATCAAAGCTATAGTGATTATGAAATAATTGTTATAAATGATGGCTCTGAAGATAACTCTATAGACATAGCTAAAAAATATCCTATTAAGTTAATAAATCAAAAAAATAGTGGCTTAAGTGCAGCTAGAAATGCTGGAATAAAAAAAGCTACTGGCAAATATTTAATATTTATAGATAGTGATGATTTTATAGAAAAAGATCTTTTAAAAAATATTTCTAAAAGTTTAGAAAATAGTCCTGATTTAGTTCGCTTTCAAATTCAAACAATTGATGAAAATAATAATATAAAAAAATTTCCTGAAAAATCTTTTTCTAATAAAAATGGAGTAGAGGCCTTTCAACAAATTGTATCTTTCCACTTTGTTGAAAGTGCTTGGTGCTATGCTTATAAAAGAAATTTTTTTGAACAAGAAAAATTTTCTTTTAAAAAAGGAACAGTACATGAAGATTATGGCTTAGTTCCTTTAATTATTATGAAAGCTAAAATTGTAAATTCCATTTCTTATATAGGATATAATTATTTTAAACGAAGTGGAAGTATAATGACTAAAAATGACTATTCCTATACTAAAAAGAAAGTAGAAGATTTTTATAATCATTATCAATATTTAATTAAAGAAATAAATAAAACATCTTTAGATAGTAAAATATTTAAAAGTTATGCTGCCAATAGTGTTATTTTAAAAATATGTGAGTTAAATAATTTCGATTATAAACTATATAAAAAGAAATTAAACAAAGATAAGGTTTTTAATAATCTTTTAACAGATTCTTATCTAAGAAAAATCAAAAAAATATTATTACAAATAAGTCCAAAAATGTTTTATAAATATATAGCTAAATAACAAATTATGAGGTGTAAAATGAATTTAGCCAAGAAAAAAGATTTAATATCCATTATTGTACCTTGTTATAATGAAGAAGAAACTATTCCTATTTTTTATAATGAAATAAACAAAATTTCCAAAGAAATGAAACCAGTAAATTTTGAATTTTTATTTATTAATGATGGAAGTAAAGATAATACTCTTTCTATATTGAAACACTTAGCTCATACTGATAAAAGAGTTAGGTTTATATCTTTTTCTAGAAATTTTGGAAAAGAAGCAGGAATATATGCGGGTCTTAAAAATAGTAGGGGGGATTATGTTGCTATCATGGATGTTGATATGCAAGATCCTCCTGCAATGATTCCCAAAATGTATCAAGATATAAAAGAAACTAAATATGATTGCATAGCTTTATATACAAAGTCCCATGCTGATTATTCTTTTGTTAGAAAAAAATTTACTCAGTGGTGGTACAAATTAATTAAAACATTATCTAAAACTAAACAAATGCCTGGAGCTAGAGATTTTAGATTAATGACAAGACAAATGGTAGAAGCTATAACATCCCTATCAGAATATAACCGTTATACTAAAGGAATGTTTGGTTTTATTGGTTTTGAAACTAAGTGGATTGCCTATGATACCCCTAACAGAATTAAAGGAAAATCTAAATTTAGTCTAAGAAAATTAATTAAATATGCTATGGAAGGTATTATTGCTTTTTCAACTACACCATTAATAATTGCTGCATATATTGGCTTGTTTTTCTGCTTAGTAGCTTTTTTAGCCATAATAATTATCATAACAAAAACTTTAATTTGGGGAGATCCTGTTACAGGTTGGCCATCTCTTGCTTGTTTAATTGTATTTATAGGAGGTCTTCAATTATTCTTCTTTGGAATAATGGGAATTTACTTATCTAAAATATATTTAGAAGTAAAACATAGACCTATTTATATAACTAAAGAAACAGAAAAAGGTAGTGAAAATTATGAAAACAAATGTTGATATAAGTATTATAGTGCCTGCTTATAATGCTTCTTCAAGTATAAAAAAATGCCTAGAGTCATTAATAAATCAAACAAAAAAAGAGTTAGAATTTATAATTATTAATGATGGATCAACAGATGATACAGAAAAAAAAGTTAAAGAATTTACTGATCTAAGAATTAAATATTTTAAAAATAAAAATCAAGGAATAGGTAAAAGTAGAAATATTGGTATTGAAAAAGCAACGGGTAAATATATTATGTTTGTTGACAGCGATGATTATTTAGAATTAACAGCTTGTGAAAAATTATTTAATAAAGCAAAAAAAGATAAATTAGATATCGTAGTATGCGATTTTTATTGTGTTAATGAAAATAAAATAAAAGAAGAAAAATTAATATCTTTTTCCAATACAACATTAAAAGAAACTCCAAATCTTATAAATAACATAAATTTATCTCCATGGAATAAAATATATAGAGCATCTTTAATAAAAACAAATAATATAAAATTTATTGAAGATTTAAAATATGAAGATGCTCCCTTTGTTATTATCGCTTTAGATAAAGCACAAAAAATAGGTAAAATTAATGAATGTTTAAATTATTATATTATTCATAAAAATAGTGAAACAACAATAAGAGATAAAAAAGTTTTTGATATTTTAAAAATTCTAAATATTATAAGAACTTCTTTAAAAAATAAACCATATTTAGCAGAAGATTTAAATAAATTAACTGTAAGAATTATTACAAATTATACGATTCAACAACGCGTTCAACAAGATAAAGACATTAAATTAAAATTTATTAATGCTGCTTTTAACTATCTAAAAAAAGAAGTTCCCGATTACAAAAAAAATAAGTATTTTAAAAATAGAAATTTTTTCCAAAAAACAATTGAAAGAAGTAAATTGTTAACAATAATATATTGTTCCTTATATAGAAATAAATAAAATAAAATAAAATTCATTTCTTTACAAGCTTATAATTAAGATATATAATAAAAAAGAATAACTAAAATGAAGGGGAGTTTATTTATGAAAAAAAGATATGTTTTATTATTTTTATTAATTATGCTATTAACATTTCAAAAAGTTAATGCTCAAACATTAAATGGCTTAGTAAAAATTAATAATAATTATTATTACTATATTAATAATGTAAAGCAACAAGGCTTTCAAACAATAAATGGAAAAACTTATTTCTTTAGTAGAGTAAATGATCATGCTATGCGTACTGGAATATTCGCCATAGATGGGTATTATTATAATTTTAATAATGAAGGAGTAATGCAAACTGGCTGGTACCAAAGTGATGGCAAAAAATACTATTTTGATACTAACGGAAGACGAATATCGGGTTTTAAAAATATAGATGGAGAAACGTACTTTTTCAGTCGTGTAAATAGTAACGATATGCGTACAGGAATATTTGCCATAGATGGGTATTATTATAACTTTAATAATGAAGGAGTAATGCAAACTGGCTGGTATCAAAGTGGTGGTAAAAAATATTATTTTGATACTAACGGAAGACGAGTATCAGGCTTTAAAACTATAGAAGGAAAAACATACTTTTTCAGTCGTGTAAATAGTAATGATATGCGTACTGGAATATTTGCCATAGATGGGTATTATTATAACTTTAATAATGAAGGAGTAATGCAAACAGGCTGGTATCAAAGTGATGGTAAAAAATATTATTTTGATCCTAACGGAAGACGAGTAGCAGGCTTTAAAACCATAGAAGGAAAAACATATTTTTTCAGTCGTGTAAATAATAATGATATGCGTACAGGAATATTTGCCATAGATGGCTATTACTATAACTTTAATAATGAAGGAGTAATGCAAACAGGTTGGTACCAAAGTGGTGGTAAAAAATATTATTTTGATACTAACGGAAGACGAGTATCAGGTTTTAAAACCATAGAAGGAAAAACATATTTTTTCAGTCGTGTAAATAGTAACGATATGCGTACTGGAATATTCGCCATAGATGGCTATTATTATAACTTCAACAATGAAGGAGTAATGCAAACAGGCTGGTATCAAAGTGATGGCAAAAAATACTATTTTGATACTAACGGAAGACGAGTATCAGGTTTTAAAACCATAGATGGAAAAACATACTTTTTCAGTCGTGTAAATAGTAATGATATGCGCACTGGAAAAATAATAATTGACAATTTAATTTATTATTTTGACAATAATGGAGTATTACAAACAAATATAAAGAAACCAATTTATTATAGTCAAAAAGATTCAAGATGGCAGTTTACTACTTTTGGTTTAGGCAATATGAAAAATACTGGGTGTGCCCCAACTGCTTTAGCAATGGCTTTTTCAACTTTGTTAAATAAAACAATATTACCTACAGATGTGGCATCATACTTATTTTACAATACTAGAGAATTTAATCGTTCAACTGCAGGGGCAAGTGGTTTAGCAGTTCAATATGCCGCTAATTATTATGGAGTAAAATGGCAAGGCCTTAATTCCTTAAGTCAAGTAAAAGAAGCTTTAAAAAATGGTAAAATTGTTTTTGCTAATGTTGGTCCTGGAAAATTTACAAAACCAAATTTAACTCACTCAATTATAATATATGATTTATTAAATGAATATACAGAAGCATATGACCCCTACAATATAAACAATAATGGTGTTGTATCTATAGATTTAGTCTGGGCACAAAGAAGTTTTTCAACTTATGATTTAAAAGGAGGCTATGTATTCTATGCACTTGGATAAAAAAATTGTAAAAATAGCTTTAACTATTTTTGCAATAAATTTAATTTTATTAACATTTCAAAAAGTCAATGCTCAAACATTAAATGGCTTAGTAAAAATTAATAATAATTATTATTACTATATTAATAATGTAAAGCAACAAGGCTTTCAAACAATAAATGGAAAAACTTATTTCTTTAGTAGAGTAAATGATCATGCTATGCGTACTGGAATATTCGCAATAGATGGGTATTATTATAACTTTAATAATGAAGGAGTAATGCAAACTGGCTGGTACCAAAGTGGTGGTAAAAAATATTATTTTGATACTAACGGAAGACGAGTATCGGGTTTTAAAAATATAGACGGAAAAACATATTTTTTCAGTCGTGTAAATAGTAACGATATGCGCACTGGAATATTTGCCATAGATGGTTATTACTATAACTTCAACAATGAAGGCATAATGCAAACTGGCTGGTACCAAAGTAATGGTAAAAAATATTATTTTGATACTAACGGAAAAAGAGTATCAGGTTTTAAAACCATAGAAGGAAAAACATATTTTTTCAGTCGTGTAAATAGTAACGATATGCGTACTGGAATATTTGCGATAGATGGCTATTATTATAACTTCAACAATGAAGGAGTAATGCAAACTGGCTGGTACCAAAGTAATGGTAAAAAATATTATTTTGATCCTAACGGAAGACGAGTAACAGGTTTTAAAACCATAGATGGAGAAACGTACTTTTTCAGTCGTGTAAATAATAATGATATGCGTACCGGTACATTTGCCATAGATGGAACAACTTATACTTTTTTAGAAAATGGTGTTATGGTTAAAGGTTGGTACAAAAAAGGAAACAATACATACTACTATAATCAAAAAGGTCTAAAAGTATCAGGCTTTCAAACCATAGATGGAAAAACTTATTTTTTTAGTAGAGTAAATGATCACGCTATGCGCACAGGCTTTTTTGCGATAGATGGGTATTATTATTACTTTAATAATGAAGGAGTAATGCAAACTGGTAAACAATATGTAAATAATGGTGAAAGATATTTTTCTCCTAATGGAAAAATGCAAACCGGCATAGTTTCAATAAATGGCAAAAAATATTTTTATAATACTAATGGTATTTTAAGCTATGGTTTTCAAAAAATTAATGGAAAAACCTATTTCTTCAGTCGAGTAGATGATCATGCTATGCGCACAGGCTTTTTTGCGATAGATGGGTATTATTATTACTTTACAGCTGATGGAGTTATGCAAGTAGGTTTTCAAACAGTTAATGGCTTAAAAAGATTTTTTAGTAGAATTGATGGAAAAATGCGAGTATCATGGGTATCTATTGATGGTTACAAATATTATTTTGATCCTAGTACTGGTCAAATGATAACAGGTGAACAAACTATTGATGATGTTAAATATTATTTTAATTCTGATGGAAAATTAAAAGATGGTTTCGTATCAGATAGTAAAGGAAATACCTATTATTATTTTATAGATGGAACAAAAGCAACTGGCTGGGTACGAATCCAAGGCGAAAAATATTATTTCAATAATAATGGTATTATGATTGGCAAGAATTTAAAAAAAATAATTGACATTTCTTCACACCAAGGTCAAATTGATTGGGATACAGTAAAAGCCAAAGGTGATATTGATGGTGTAATTGTTCGAGTTGCATCTAGTTTTAATAGTGTAGACAGTATAGATAGTCAATTTGCTCGTAATATAAGCGAATTAAATAGATTAAAAATACCATATGGAATATATCTATATAGCTATGCTGAAGATAAAATAAGTACAGTAAATGGTCTTGGAACTATGCATGAAGGAGCATTAGATGCTAGAATAATAATTAATTCTATAAAAAAATATAATGTAAAACTTACTTATCCTATATATTATGATTTAGAAGTTTGGGAAACTGGCAAAAATAGACTTTGGAATTCTACAATTTATAAACCTATAATTGATGCATTTGATAAAGAAATGAAAAATGCTGGATACAACTGGCAAATATATACAAATAAAAATTGGGCTTTAACTGCCTTAATAAATTATACAAATAAAATTACTTGGATAGCCCAATGGAGTAATAACTGTGATTATCCATATAATTATAATATATGGCAATACACTTCTTCAGGAAGTATACCTGGAATTTCTGGTAGAGTAGATATTAACGTTGGATTTTAATTAGACCTAATTAAGGTCTTTTTTCTTATAATATCGAAATAATACTAAAGAATTTGACTGTTTTATTTTCATTATGCTATAATTTTTATTGATATATATATAAAGAATGAGAGTGATAAACATAATGCAAAGTATTAAAAATATTTTAAATAATTTTAAAAGATATAAATTTTTAATGGGACAATTAATTTTAAGAGACTTTAAAGTTAAATATAAAAGATCAGTTTTAGGAGTTATCTGGAGTTTATTATATCCTATATTAATGATGGCAGTTATGGCATTAGTTTTTTCGCAAATGTTTAGATTTAATGTAGAAGGAGTTAATTATCTAGTCTATTTACTTACTGGTATTATTATGTTTCAATATTTTAGTGAAGCTTCTAATAATGCTATGACATCAATAGTCTTTAATTTTGGTCTTTTAAATAAAGTATATATACCAAAATATATTTTCCCATTAGCAAAGTGTATTTTTGTTGGAATAAATTTTGTATTAACTTTAATTCCTTGGATAATAATTATTATTATAACTCAATTTGGATTAGGAACTTATCCCGCATCAATAAATATATACTACTTAATAATTCCATATATATTTTTATGCCTATTCCTATTCACTGTTGGCATAGGATTATTTTTATCATGCGTTTCTGTATTTTTACGTGATGTTTTTTACATATATGGAATAATTTTGACTATTTGGCAATATTTTACTCCTATTTTTTATAGTATAGAAATATTACCTCAGAAACTACAAATGCTTTTTAATTTTAACCCTCTTTATCAATATATAACTGCAGTAAGAACAATAGTGCTTTATGGTCAATGCCCATCACTATCTAATTTAGGTATTTGTGCATTATTTTCTATTGGAATGCTATTAATTGGAATTATTGTTTTCAAAAAAAATCAAGACAAATTTATATATTATATTTAATTAGGAGTGATTTTATGATTAAGTTAAATAATGTAGCAATGCGCTTTAATTTAGGAATAGAAAAAAATTATTCTATTAAAGAAGCTTTTATTTCCATATTTGATAAAAAAAGACGCCTTAAAAAAAGTGAATTTTGGGCTTTAAAAAATATATCTTTCACTGTTGAAAAAGGTGAAGTAGTTGGCTTAATTGGAAGCAATGGAGCAGGTAAAAGTACCCTTTTAAAAATTGTAAGTGGTGTTATGAAACCAACTAAAGGAACAGTAGAAGTTCATGGCGTTATTTCTCCCATGATTGAATTAGGAGCTGGTTTTGACTTAGAACTAACTGCAAGAGAAAATATTTATTTAAATGGTTCGATTTTAGGATATTCCAAAAAGTTTATAGATGATAAATTCACTGAAATAGTTGATTTTTCTGAATTAAAAGATTTTTTAGATGTTCCAGTTAAAAATTTTTCTTCTGGTATGATTGCTAAATTAGCTTTTTCCATAGCAACAATAGTAAATCCTGAAATTTTAATTGTTGATGAAATATTATCAGTAGGGGATATAAAATTTCAAGAAAAAAGTCGTAACAAAATGCTTCAAATGATTAAAGGTGGAACAACTGTATTATATGTTTCCCATTCCCTAGAATCAATTAAAGAATTATGTGATAAAGTAATTTGGATAGAACATGGAGAAATAGTTAAAATGGGAGCTACTGAGCAAATATGTCAAGAATACTATAACAAACAAATGGGAAAATAGTTTCAGGAGGTTATATGAAAGAAATAAAAGAAATCCATAATAAAAAATATAAATATATATTTTTAGATATATTTGATACAATCGTATCTAGAAAAGTACAACCAGAATATACCAAAAAAATTTGGGCAAATAAAATAATAAAAAAATTAGCTTTAAATATAAGTATGTTAGAGCTTTATAAAAAAAGAAATGAAGTAGAAAAAAAATTAGGACAACAAGCCTTTAATAATAATAATGATTGGGAATTTAAATATATAGATCTAGTAGATGAATTATATAATTACTTACATCCAATGATATCATTAAAAAAATTTCAACAATTAGCTATAAAAACCGAAATAGAAGTTGAATCATCAGTTTTAATACCTGAGAAAAATCTCCTTAAAGAATTAGCTCAAGCTAAAAAAGAAAATAAAAAAATATATTGTATTTCAGATATGTATTTATCAAAAGAAATGATAAAAAAAATATTTACAAATTTAAATATAATAGATTTATTCACAGACTTTTATATTTCCTGTGAATATATGAAAAATAAAAAAACTGGTTCTTTATATGATATAGTTTTAAAAAAATTAAATGTATCTTCTGAAAATTGTATTATGATAGGAGATAATTATAGTTCTGATTATGAAATACCAAAATCTAAAGGATTAACTGCTATTTTTTTAGATAAAACAACTACTTATCAAAAATATGATCAATTCATAAATGAAAATAATGAAAATAAAATTTTAGAG
This sequence comes from uncultured Bacilli bacterium, assembly GCA_947630105.1. Lineage (GTDB taxonomy): Bacteria > Bacillota_I > Bacilli_A > RF39 > UBA660 > CANRGD01. The sequence continues at coordinate 40,304 of CANRGD010000003.1, forward strand.
AAATTTTTAACTTTAACTAAGACTAAAACTAACAGATTTGAACATACAATCTTTTCTTTATACTTATTTATTGAAAAATTATACTATCAATTATTAAATGATAATTTAGATGAAGTCTTCTTTTTATCTCGAGAAGGAGAATTTCTTAAGAAATTATTTGATAGTTATGTTAATAAAATATATGGTAAAAAGATAAAATCTCATTATATAATTGCTTCTCGAAAATCAACTTATTTACCATCATTAAAACCTTTAAAAGAAGAAAATTTTTCTGTTTTATTACAACAATATGTATATATTAATTTGGAAGAATTTTTAGCTAGTTTAAATTTTAGTAAAGAAGAGCAAACATCTATTTTAGAAAGTTTTTCTCATGATTTAAAAAACATACCTCAAAAAGAAATTGCTAAATTTAAGGAAACAGAAAAAAAAGAATTACAAGCACTAATTAATAAAAAATATGATACAAAAATAATATATCTATATGAATCTAAAATCTTAAAATATTTAAAATTAAACAAGAAATTTCAAGAAATATATGAAACTAATAGAAAAAATCAAAATACTTTATTTAAAAAATATATCAAATCTTTAACAAAAGAGAAGAAAATATGTTTAGTAGATATTGGTTGGAATGGTAGTATTCAAGATAACATAGAAAAAATTTTAGGCCCAGATTATCAAGTAAAAGGTTATTTATTAGGTTTAATTAGAAGAGATATGAAAAACTCTGCTAATAAAAAAGGACTAATTTTTTATAACACCCCAACAAAATCTAAAAATTTTAATTTATACTTTGAAAATAGAACAATTTATGAAATACTCTTAGGTGCATCTCATGGAAGTGCTAACAAATATATTGAAAAAAATAATAAAGTTGAAGTTTTAACTTTTGAAAAAGAAGAAGAGCATAATTTATATATAAATTTAATATCAAAAATTCAAGATAGTATGTTTCAAATTTTTGAAAAATTACTTGAAATTTTACCAAATGGTTATTATGATAATATACAATTAAATAAATTAATAAATAAAATACATTTTCAAATGATTTTTGAACCTACCCAAGAACAATTACAATTTTTTAATAAAATCTATCATTATGAAAATTTTGGTGTATTTGAATTTTCTAAATTTAATTTAAAAAAGAAATTAAATATTAAATATTATTTAAAAGAAAATATTAAGTATTTTGTTCGCAATAAATCTTTCTTTTATGATGCCTTTTGGCCAACTTTAAAATTAGTAAATGAAAAGCTTTATCTTCAAAGATTTTTATATATAACTAAAAACAAAATTAAATTAAAATTGAAAGGTGTTTTTTAATATGAAATGTATCTTTACCTTAGGATCTCCAGCAATTGGTGGAGGAACAACTGTAATTTTTGAACATGCTACTAGAATGCTTTTAGAAAATGTAGATGTTTATATAGTTACAGACCATAAAATAGATCCTCAAGAATATGCTTGGCACTCTTCAGCTCATAAATTAAAATGGGTTACTTATGATGAAATTGCTGATGAAGAATTTGATATGGCTATTGTTACTTGGTGGAGAACAGTATATGAAGCTTATAAAATAAAAGCTAAACATTATGTTTATTTTGTTCAATCTATTGAATCTAGATTTTATCCTGAAGAAGAACAAGGTCTTAAAATTTTAGCCGAATTAACTTATTTTTTAGGAATGCAAGTAATAACAGAAGCTACATGGATAAAAGAATATTTAGAAAAATATGGTATAAATGCTTATTTAGTACATAATGGAATAAGAAAAGACTTATATTCTAATATTGGAGATAAATATGAAAAATGTAATGGCTTAAGAGTATTAGTAGAAGGACCTGTTGATGTTCCTTTCAAAAATGTACCTAAAACAATAAAATTAGTACAAGAAAGTATGGCAGATGAGATATGGCTGTTAACCTCTTCCAAAGTAGATTCTTATCCTGGAGTAGATAAAGTTTTTTCGCAAATTCCCCCTAAAGATTGTGCCAAGATTTTTAGATCATGCGATGTTATGGTTAAATTAAGTTATATTGAAGGAATGTTTGGACCACCATTGGAAATGTTTCATTGTGGAGGAACAACTATAGTATATGATGTAACAGGACACGATGAATATATAGTTAATAATAAAAATGGTTTAGTTGTAAAAACAGATGACGATGAAAAGGTCATTGCATGTATAAATAAGTTGAAAGATGAAAAATTATTAAAAAAATTAAAAAAAGGTGCTCTTGAAACTGCAAAAAATTGGGTTTCATGGGAAGAATCATCGCATAATTTTTATAAGACTGTAAAAGAAATAGAAAAACTTCCTTCAATAGATCAACAGGTATTAGAAACAAAATCAAAACTTTTCTTTGATGTTTATGTAAAATATGAAACCAAAGATGATACATCTATAAAAAAATTTATTGGCAAACGATTAAGAAAAAATCACCCGAGAATATATACTATGTATAGAAAATTAATAAGAAAGTGATGATATATATGAAAAATGGATTGGTAGTATTTAAAGAAACTGAAAATATTGGTGATGATATTCAAAGCTATGCAGCACTACGACATTTACCTAAAATTGATTATTATATTGAAAGAGAGGAATTAGATTTATTTATACCTACCAAAAAAGAACAAGTTTTAACTATTATGAATGGCTGGTATTTACATTCAAAAATAAATTTTCCTCTATCACCTTATATTTATCCCATTTTTATATCAACTCATTTTTCATCATATAAAAGTGGAGGTATTAAAACTGAATATTTAAATGATTTTAGCAAAACAGAATTATTAAAATATGCTCCAATAGGATGTAGAGATAGTGGAACAGCAAAAATATTAGATGAATATAAAATACCAAATTATTTTTCTGGTTGTTTAACTTTAACAATTGAAAAAGATCCCACTATAGAAAAAAAAGACTATATTTGTTTAGTTGACATAGACCCTAAAGTTGAAAATTGTATTTATAATAATTTAGGTACCAAATATGAAATAATTAAAAAGACTCATACTCTTAATAAAGAAAAAAATATGCAATTAAGTTGGGAAGAAAGATTTAGTAATGTAAAAAAGTTATTAGATACATATCAATCAGCTAAATTAGTAGTTACTAGTAGACTTCATTGTGCTCTACCTTGTTTAGCATTAAATACTCCCGTTTTATTATTATATAATGAAGAAGATATATATATAAAAGATCGTTTATCTGATTATACTAAACTTTTAAATTTTATGAGTACAAAAGAATTTTTATCAAAGGGAATAAAAACTTTAAAAAAAGGAATAAAAAATAGTGATAAATATTTAAAAATAAAAAATTCCCTTGAAACTAAATTGCAACAAAGTATTAAAGAAGCTACTAAAAATAATTTAAATTCTACTTTACCAGCCTTAAAAGATTATAAAGATTTATATATAAAACCTAAAAAACATTTTGATAAAATATATCATTTAGCAGTAAAGCAAATGGAAATTGATGAAAGAAATTATATTAATTTAAAATATGAAAAAGATTATTGGCAAAAGGAATTTAATAATCTTTTACTAAAAGTAAATGAATATAATAATTTAACCACAGAAAGAAATTATCTTTCAAAAAAATATGATGAAATTATTAAAGAAAATTCATTTTTAAAGAAGAAATTATCAAAATATGAAAAAAAGGAAAAAGTTATCAAAAGGAGTAAAAATGAACATAAAAAATAAAAAATTAACTTTAGCCGAATTTATTAAAACTTCTAAAATATCAATTTTAATAACTATAATTTTTTTACTATTTGGATATGGGCAAAGATTATTTTCTATAGCTTTTTCAATAGATACAGAATTATATATTAGAAGTTATATTTCAAATTATACCTGGTGGTTAAGTCTCGATAGATGGGGCTTAGTATTATTTAATAAATTTTTTAAATTGGGACCACTTCCCATTTTTCAAACAAATATTTTAACATTTTCATTAATTATAGTTTATAGTGTATTATTAAATTATTTATTTTATTTATATATTGATGAAAAATATGAAAAAAAATTTATTTGTTGGCAATTTGTATTTTCACTTATATTTATTAGTAGTCCCATTTTTGCGGAGATATATAATTTTGCTATATTAAATGCTGCTGTTGCTGCTGGAATTTGTTTAATTGCTTTAGCGCAAATAATTTTACAAAAAGCATCTCTCATAAAAGATAAATTTTATAAAAATTGTCTACTTATACTAACAATTGTATTAGGAACATTTTCTTTCGGAATATACCAAGCTATAATTCCCTTATATATATTAATTGTAACATCACTTTATTTTTTACAATGTCTTAAAGAAAAAAATAGTTCCTTTAACTGGTTACTAAAACAAATTATTATTTTTGGAATTATAGCTATCTTATATTTTGTAATAAATAATTGTATAGGAATTTCTAATGATTATTTAAACAATGGTTGGTTAAAAGGAAATATAAGTCAATGTATAATTAACATTTTTCAAGCCTTTAAAGAACTATTAAAAGGTAAATCTATTTTTTATAATTATGGATATGTAATTAGTATTGGATTAATTATTATCTATAATATTTATAAAATATTTAAGAAAAAAACAAATTTTGGCCTTATTTTATCTAGTCTCGGTTTAGTATTAGGACCTTTATATATATTTATATTAACAGGTGAAATTCAATTAAAAAGGACACAATTTAACTACCCATATACTATAGCTTTTATCTTTTTACTCTTAATGATATTTTTACAAAATAAAAAAGCCCATAATATATATTTAAGAGGTTTAGTTAGTTTAGTTATTTTATATTTTGCTTATTCTCAAATGATGATTACTGGTAATTTATTTTATACTGATTCTGTTAGATATCAAAAAGATGTAGAACTAGCTGCTAAAATACAAAATAGAATTGAATCTCAAGAATGGTATGATAAAAATAAAAAATATACTTTGATATTTTATGGACGTATAAAAAATCAAACGGTTAACTCTTATATAAAAGGTGAAATAATAGGTAAGTCATTTTTTGAATTTGATTATAAATATCACTATGGAGTAAGCGATAGAGCAACAGCTTTTTTAGAATCCTTAGGATATTATTATAATGCTCCAACTATTGCTGAATTTGACGAAGCAAAAAAATATGCTACTACACTTCCTTCACTACCTAATAAAAATTGTATTTTTAATAAAGAAAATTATATTATTGTAAAACTTTCAGATGATATATAAAAGAAAGGATTAAAAATGAAAAAAAACAAAGAAATATTATATATTGTAGTACCTTGTTATAATGAAGAAGAGGTATTAACAGAAACAACAAAACAATTAAAATTAAAATTAACTAAACTTATAAAGGATAATAAAATAAGTGAAGAAAGTAGAGTAATGTACGTAAATGATGGTTCTTCTGATAAAACATGGGAATTAATTGAAGAAATAAGTAAAAAAGAAAAACTTTTTACAGGAATTAGTCTCTCAAGAAATAGAGGTCATCAAAATGCTTTACTTGGAGGCTTAATGACTGCTAAAAATTATGCTGACATTGTGATTAGTATGGATGCAGATTTACAAGATGACATTGAAGCTATTGATCAAATGCTAGAAAAATATAAATTAGGCAATGATATTGTTTATGGTGTTAGGAATGCTCGCCTTACAGATAGCTGGTTTAAACGAGTAACAGCTGAAGGCTTTTATAAATTTATGCAAAAAATGGGAGTAGATATAGTATATAATCATGCTGATTACAGATTGATGAGTAAAAGAGCTTTAAATAATCTTGAAAATTTTAAAGAAGTTAATTTGTTTTTAAGAGGATTAGTCCCCTTAATTGGATATAAATCAGATGTAGTTTACTATGAAAGAAAAGAAAGATTTGCTGGAAAAAGTAAATATCCATTAAAAAAAATGTTAAATTTTGCTTGGGATGGTATAACATCATTTTCAATAAAGCCAATAAGATTAATACTTAATATAGGAATTATTATGTTTATTTTAAGTATTTTAATATTATTTTATAGTTTATTTATGAAATTTATTGGTAAAACAGTAGCCGGCTGGACTTTTATAATATGCTCTTTATGGTTAGTAGGTGGAATTCAAATGCTATCACTTGGAATCATTGGTGAATATATTGGCAAAATTTATAATGAAACAAAAAGTAGACCTAGATATATCATATCTAGAAATTTAATAGAAGAAGATACTAAAAAATAGTATTTTTTTTATGGATTTCTCTCTAAAAATTTACAAAATCTAAAAGATATTATATAATCTTTATATAAGATATGGGGAGACGGTTATGAAAAAAAGAAATTCAAGTTATGAAATAATGCGCATTATATCTATGCTTTTTATAGTTTTATATCATGTAATAAGTCATGGAAAAGTATTGACTAATTACAACAATCCTGGTGCAAAATTGCTTTTAGAAATTTTATTATTTATAATAATTATCCATGTAAATTCCTTTGTTTTACTAGCCGGTTATTTTCAATGTGAAAGTAAATTTAAACAAAGAAAATTATGGGAATTAATTAATGCTAGTCTTTTTTATAAAATTAGTATAATAATTTTTTTAATAATATTAGGTGTTAATATAGATAAATTAACTATTTTTAAAGAATTAATTCCTATAAATACAGTAGAATATTGGTTTATAAAATGTTACTTTTTTCTTTATTGTTTAACACCATTTATAAATAAAGGTATAGAAAATTTAAACAAAAAATATTTTACCAATTTATTATTAGTACTAATTTTTATTTTTTCCATAATTCCCTCTTATATCGGTTTAGATGCCTTTAACAATGATGGCTATACCTTATATCATTTTATATTAATGTATTTAATTGGTGCATATCTAAAAAAATATCCTTTACAAAATAATTATATATTTAAAAATTTTTCTAAAAAATTATTTCAAATAATTTTAATTATCCTATTCTTTTTAATGCCTTTAATTAACATAAGTTTTACCAGCTTTGCAGAAAAAATAAATAATACTAATTTTTTCTTTAATTTTATAAGTAAAAATATTACTTTAAGTTCACTAGCCTATAACAATCCTCTAATTATTATTCAAAGTATAGTGTATTTTTCCTTTTTTGGAACATTTAATTTTTACAATAAATTTATAAATAAGCTTTCATCTTTAACTTTAGGTGTTTACTTTATTCATGATAATAATTTTGTTAGAGAAAGATTATATAAATTTTTAAAAGTTGATATAAAAAATATTACTAGTTATAAGTTTATATTATATATTATTTTAATAAGTATCATTATATATTTAGTATGTATAATTATTGAATTTATTAGAAAATTAATATTTAAATTTATATATAATAGAAAGATATCTTCTAAAATAAGAAATAAATATTATGCTATGTTAGCCAAAATATAAATTTTATAGTAAAACTATAAAAAAATGATATAATAATTATAAGTGGAGCTGATATTATGAAAAAGTGCATAATTATTATGAATCCAGCCAGTGGCAAAAAGAAAAAAATTGATAATTATAAAGAGTTTTATGATATTTTAAGAAAATATGATTATGAAACTGAAATAAAATTTACTAAAGCAAAAAATGATGCTACCAAAATAATCGAGTCCTTGCCTAATGATATTGACCTAGTAATCAGTGCTGGAGGAGATGGTACATTAAATGAAGTCGTAACTGGTAATAATAATCGTCAAAAAAAATTAGCTTTAGCTAATTTACCAATGGGTACTACTAATGATGTTGGCAATATGTATGGATTAAATCAAAATGTTTATAAAAATCTTGAAAAATTATTAAGTGGTCAACCGAAAAAAATAGATATTTGCTATATAAATAATATACCTTTTGTTTATGTAGCTTGTTTAGGAGATTATATTGATATGGCTTATAATACTCCTCGAGATTTAAAAAAGAAATATGGTAAAATAGCCTATATCCTATATGGTCTAAAACAATTAAGAAATAAAATCAATCGATATAACATAAAATTTACAGTAGATGGTAAAAAATATACAGGTAAATATTCTTTTATCTTTATAACAAATTCATCACGTATTGCTGGGCTAACAGATGTTTATTATGATGTTAAATTAGATGATAAAATGTTTGAAGTTGCCTTAGCCGATGTTAAAACAAAAAAAGAAATGTTAAAAATGATAGCCTTAATAAATATTTTAGATGTAAAAGATATGCCTGGTATAACATACTTTCGAACAAACAATCTTGAAATAGAATTTTTAGATAAACCAAAAACCTCATGGTGTATTGATGGTGAAAAATTAGACTCTCAAAAGAAAAAGTATACTTTTCGAGTAGAAAACAATATGGACATGTTAATGCCCAAAGAAAAAATAAAAAAATTATTTCAAGAAGAAAAGTAGATGTTAAAATGAAAAAGAAGAAAACAAAAAGAAAATTTAAAATAAATTTAACAGTTTATTTTATTTTAAGAATTTTAGTTATTATATGCATGGTTTCTCAAGCCATCCATGGTAATTGGAATTCCGTCTTTTTATGTGTATTCACTTTAATTTTATTTACTCTTCCCACAATAATTTCCAATAAATTAAATATTGAATTGCCAACTATTCTTGAAACAACAGTTTATTTATTCATTTTTGCTGCTGAAATATTAGGAGAAATTCAAAATTTTTATGGAATATTTACTCACTGGGATTCTATACTCCATATTATCAATGGCTTTTTATGTGCCACAATTGGTTTTTCCCTAATTGATATTTTAAATCGTTCAGCAAACGTTCATATAACACTTTCTCCTTTTTTTGTAGCTTTAGTTGCTTTTTGCTTTTCAATGACAATAGGTATTATGTGGGAGTTTATAGAATTTACTGCGGATAGATATTTTTTATTAGATATGCAAAAAGATAGACTTATTTCCACCATATCATCTGTAAAAATAAATAAAAAAAATGAAAATGTTCCTGTTGTCATAAATGATATAATTAAAACAAAAATATATTCCTCTAATAAAGAAGTATTTACAATAAAAGGAGGCTATTTAGATATTGGCCTTATTGATTCCATGAAAGATTTATTTGTAAACTTTATAGGAGCTTTATCATTTTCTATAATAGGTTATTTATATATTCGTAATAGAGAAGATAATTATAAATTTGCTCTTAGTTTTATTCCTAAACTAAAGAAAAAAGAATAGAGGTTTTATGAAAAAGAAAAGAAAAAAAATTAATGAAAAAAAATTAACCATTAAATTATTACTAATAACTTTATATTTAATTGTAATAACTATCCTTTTTGTCTGTTCATATAAAATTTATCAAGATAAAAATATAATTAAACCTTGGTCAGAAACTAGTAGTATTGAGGACTATACTTATATAGAAATCTCTAAAATGTCCGAAAAATTTGCTTATTACGAAGAAAAAAATATTGGTATTCATTTTGTCATTGAAAAAGAAGATACTGGCAGATGGCATACTTATTTAATTGCTATTGATGAAAAAGATTATGATAAATATAAAGAATTAATTGATTATTCTTATGAAAGAACTACTACAGAAGTAAAGCCTATTAAAGTATATGGCTATCCCGTAATAGTTAATAATGAATTAAAAGAGATGGCTATAAATAATATTAAAAATTTTGTCCCTGCTGAAAATGAAGTAACCATAACAGAGGATAACTATGAAACTTATTTAACTAATTGTTATTTAGACACTACTCAAAAGAGAAAAGATTCATTTAGTTATTTATTATTAGTAACAAGTTTTTTCCTTTTTGTTGTAATTGTTTTATTAATTGCCACTATATTAGATCATGATAAACTTATAAGTAGAGTAGATAAAAAAGTAAAAGAAAAATTAAAAATAAAAAAATAATTAGGAGGGATACAATGCAATTTACAGAATTAACAGAACAAGAATATCAAAAATTTTGGGAAAATCATCCTTTAAAAACTTTTCTATCAGCCCCTGAAATAGGAAAATTAAGAGAACAATCAAATTGGAAGACAACATTTGTAGGAGTAAAAGAAAAAAAGAAAATACTAGCCGCAACTATGCTTCTTTCTCATAAAAGACACTTTGGTAAATATGAATTTTATTCACCTCGTGGCTATTTATTAGATTTTAAAAATGAAAAGTTACTAACTTTTTTTACTACAGAATTAAAAAAATATTTAAAACAAAAAAAAGCTTATGTTTTTAGAGTTGATCCCTACTTAATATATAAACAAAGAGATTTAGACGGTAATATTGTTGAAAATGGAGTAGATAATACTACTGTAGTAACCCACCTAAAACAACTAGGTTTTAAACAAGTACCTATTCCTGAAATGGAACAAGTAGGGTGGATGTTTTCTTTAGACTTAGCAGGTAAAACAGAAGACGAAATATTAAAAGAAATGAAACCGAATACTAGAAATATAATTAGAAAAACAGAAAAATATGGTATTACAGTAAATGAAATATCTTATGACGAACTAGACAGATTTCAAAATATAATGATTGAAACAGGACAGCGCAAAGGCTTTTCCATCAGAAAATTATCCTACTATCAAGAAATGTATAAATTATTTCATGATAAAAATGAAGTGAAATTTTTTATAACCGAATTAAATTTAAAAAAATATATTGAAAACTTAGAAAAAGAATTAACAGAAAAAAATAAAAAATTAGAAACTTTAAATAGTGCCAAATATAATGAAGGGCAAAAAAAGAATCTTCAAAGTGAAATTGCTTCTTTAACTAAAAGAATTAAAGAGTCAAAACAAATAATTAAAACTAAAAAAACTGATACAATCACTTTATCAGGTTCAATGTTTATATTAATTCAACCAGAAATTATTTATTTATCTAGTGGAAATTATGAAGAATTTATGAAATTTAATTCTCAATATCTAATTCAATGGGAACTAATTAAATATGGAATTAAACACGGTTTTAAAAAACATAATTTTTATGGTATTCCTGCCAATATAAATACTCATCCCAAAGATTACGGTATATATGAATTTAAAAGAGGCTTTAATGGCTACGTTGAAGAATTAATTGGAGAGTATGAATTGCCGATTACTTGGCATTATAAATTAATAAAGTTAATTCACAAAATAAAAAAGTAAATTATTACTTTTTTTAATTTGCTTTTTTAAGATTGTAAAGTTTAATATTTTATTTATAATTAAATTGACAATAACCTGAATATATATTAATATGAATATATGAACAATTATTCATATAAGGGATGATAAAATGCAAATACATAGTAAAGAACTTCTATATGGCTTAAGTGAATTTTATAAAATATTCGGTGATCCCACACGCCTTAGAATATTAGATGTACTTTTAAATAAACCACTATGTGTTAATGAAATAAGTGATTATTTAAATGTAACTCAATCAGCTATTTCTCATCAATTAAAAAATCTCCGCTCCTCAAATTTAGTTAAAACTGAAAAAATAGGGCAAAAAGTTTATTACAGTATAAGTGATGATCATATAAAAATAATATTAAAATATGGGATAGAACATATCTCAGAGGTGATGCTATGAAACTTACTTTTCCATTAATTAAAATATTACTAAGTATTATTCTATATTGTATTTCCTTATTTTGTTTAAATTTAAATATAAAACTATTTTTTCTTTTAATTAGTTACCTAATCATAAGTTATGAAATTTATCTTGAAGCTTATAAAAATCTTAAAAATAAAGAGTTTTTTGATGAAAATTTATTAATGATACTTGCGACTTTAGGAGCCTTTATTATAAAAAGTTATGAAGAAGCTGTTATGGTAATGTTACTATATAATATAGGCGAATATTTATCAGACTTAGCCATAAATAATAGTAAAAAATCTATTACTAAAATTTTAGATTTAAGAATAGATACTATAACCTTAGAAAAAAATCAAAAATTATCCACCACTTCTATTGAAAATGCTAAAATAGGGGATATTTTTATCGTAAAACCAGGAGAGAAAATTGCCTTAGATGGAAAAATCATTGCTGGAACATCTTATCTTGATACTTATCCTTTAACAGGTGAAGCTATTCCCCAAAAAGTAACAATTGGAAGTGAAGTCTTAAGTGGTTGCATCAATAGACAATCACTTTTAAAAGTTCAAGCAACAAGCACCATCCACACAACAACTGCTACTAAAATAATAAAATTATTAGAAGAAGCCGAAGATAAAAAAAGTACCACTGAAAGCTTTTTTAAAAAATTTGCTAAAATTTATACACCAGTAATAATTTTTTGTGCCTTATTAGTAGCAATTATTCCCAGTATCCTAACAAAAGATTATTCCACATGGATTTATCGAGCATTAGTTTTTTTAGTTACATCTTGTCCTTGTGCATTAGTTATATCAATTCCTTTAGGCTATTTTTGTGGTCTCGGAGCAGCTAGTAAAAAAGGCATTTTAATTAAAGGCAGTAATGAATTAGACAAAATTCGCTCTCTTGATTATTTAATATTAGATAAAACTGGTACTATTACTAAAGGTGTCTTTAAAGTAACAAAAGTAAAATCAAATATATTACCAGAAAAAAAGTTAGTGCAGTTAGTTGCTTCTGCTGAAGAAAACTCTCTTCATCCGATTGCCTCAGCTATAAAATCTTATAATAAAGAAAAACTACTACCTGTTAAAAATTACCAAGAACTAAGTGGTCAAGGAATTACTTGTACTATTAATAATAAAAAAATACTTATTGGTAATAAATACTTAATGACTAAAAATAATATTAAAGTAGCCGAAATTAATGAAATTGGTACAATCATTTATGTAAGTATAAATAATACCTATACTGGTTACATCGTAATAGCTGATGAAATAAAAGAAAGTTCCCAAAATTTATCATCCTTAAAATCATTCATTAAAAAAGATATCATTATTTTATCAGGGGATAAAAATGAAGTTGTTTCAGCTGTAGCTAAAAAATTAAAGATAGCAAAATATAAAGGAGAATTATTACCAACCGATAAAATAAAATATGTCCAAGAATATAAAAAAAATGGAGTAACTGCTTTTGTAGGAGATGGAATTAATGATGCCCCTGTAATAAAAATTTCTGATATTGGTATATCAATGGGCATACTAGGAAGTGATGCCGCTATAGAAACTAGTGATGTAATACTTATGAAAGATGATTTAATGGCTTTAAAAGACGCTATTAATATATCAAAATTAACTAACAGAAAAGTCCTAGAAAGTATAATTTTTGCTTTAATTATAAAATTATTAGTCTTAATTTTAGCTTTATTTGGTATTAGTACTATTTCTTTAGCAGTTTTTGCTGATGTTGGAGTAACTATTTTATCAATTTTAAATGTCTTAACAATTATGCTTAGTAATAATAAAAAGGAGCTTAAATGAAAAAGAAAATTTTACTTATAATATTATCTATTATTTTATTAATTTTAATTATTGTAGGCTTTGTTTTTGCATACCAAAAATATCGTATTGCTCATGCCACAATTAAAGTTACTTTACAGGATAATTTAAATATTGAAGTGTATAGTAATGTAAAATTAAAAGATCTTATTAAAAATATTAATGGTCAAATAACTAAAAATTTCTCTATTGATACAACTACCTTAGGAGAACAAGAAATTTCATTTTCCTACAAAAATGATGACAACATTAAAGTTCCCTATAAATTTAAAATTAATATTGTAGATACAACTCCACCCATTATATCTCAATACAATACTTATTCTATAACAGTTAATCAAGATGAAAATGTAGAAGAACAACTATTTTGTGGTGACAATTATGATGATAAACCCAAATGTGAATTAATTGGTAATTATAATAAAGATGAAGTTGGTACATATCCCGTAACATTTAAAGCAACAGATAGCTCTAATAATATATCTTCCTATGATTTTAATATAGTTGTCAAAGAACCACCAAAAAATTCCTCATCAACGCCATCTTTACCAGTAACAACTGATTTTAATGAAGTAAAAAATAATTACAAAACAAAAGATAATAAAATAGGAATTGATGTATCCCATTGGCAAGGAGATATTGATTTTTCCCAAGTGAAAGAAGCAGGAGTTGAATTTGCTATTATCCGTTTAGGCAGTCAACGAGGAATAGATGGAGAATATTTTATTGATGATAAATTTGAACAAAATATAAAAGGATTTAATGAAGTTAATATCCCAGTAGGAATCTATTTTTATTCTTATTCTAAAAATAAAAAAGCTGCTATAAAAGAAGCTAAATGGATTATAAATAAAATAAAAAAATATGATATATCTTTACCAATTGTTTTTGATTGGGAAAATTGGTCTTTTTATCAAGAATTTAATTTAAGTTTTTATCATTTAACAGAAATGGCTAATGCATTTTTAGAAACTATTGAAAAAAAAGGCTATACGGGAATGTTATATAGTAGTAAAAATTATTTAGAAAATATATGGATGGATACTCCATATCCAATATGGCTTGCTCATTATACAGATAAAACTGATTATGAAGGCTCATATAAAATATGGCAATTATGTAGTAATGGCAAAGTAGCAGGGATAAAAGATAACACTGTAGATATAGATATTATGTATTAAAAAAAAGGAGTTAATCCTTTTTTTATAGAAATTTTTTTAATTTTTCTACACAAACTTCTTGCATTTTAACATATTCATCAATTAACTTTTCCACATCTTTATCTGTATCTTTATGATTCAATAATTTTCTACCTTCAATAATACCCATATTAGTACCTTGTAATAAAAGTTCCGCTAATTTTGAAGTTGTACTATCAGTTATAGTTTTCATTTGAATACTATACCAAGTCATAACTTTATTAGCTTTAGAAGTTTCATGTGGTTCTTTACTACTATATTCTGGATAAAGTTCATTAATTTTATCATGTATCTTTTTATAGTCAGCATATTGCTTTTCTAGTAAACTTTTAAAATCTTTTTCCGTAACCTTTTCCATAATAAATTCCATGGCATCCATTCCCATGCAACATCCTTTATTTAATTCATCTAATACATTAACATTTTTTTTTTCATTCATAATTTTTCCTCCACATTTATTATGTGTAAAGATTAAAATATTTATACATTTACTAAATAACTAAAAAATGTTAAAATATATATACTTATAGAGATAGAGGTAATTATGAAAAAATTAAAAACATTTAAGACAATTATTTCTTTAGCCAAAGAATATAAATATAAAATTATTTTTTGCTCATTAGGAATTTTTATAAGCAGTATTTCCTATATTTTAGTAGGATATTTTAATGGTGCTTCCATAGAAGCCATAATCAATTTAAATTTAAAATTATCACTACTATTATTATTACTTTATTTATTAACCCAAATTTTTTTTGGTATTATAGATCGTATATCAATAGCTAATTTATCGAAAATAGAATTAAATATTTCTCAAAAAATAGGTTATCTAACTTATAATAAAGCCCTATGTTTACCTGCATATGCTTATGAAGAAAAAACATCAGGAGAATTAATTAATAGAATTACTAATGATACAGAAACTATTATCAATTCCTTTGATCAATTATTAAATATCTTTGCCAGTCTTATCTCATCTTTTATAATTTTAATATATATATTTTTTAATTCTTATCTTGTTGGTTTAGAAATCTTAATATTTCTTATTTTATATTCTTTTGTAGTTAAATACTTTAATCCTAAAATGAAAACTGTCCACAAAGAAGTAAAAACATTATCTGATGAACATACATTAACTGTAACTGAATCAATTCGTGGAATTAGAGAAATAAAAACTTTAGGCATTAAAAAGCCCTTACTAAAAAATTTGCAAAGTTTAATTGATAAGTTGTTAAAAAAGTCTCATCAAGAAGTAACACTCTATGAAAAATATGATATTATCTCTAGTATTATGAAAGCTACATTAGAAGTAAGTACTTTTATAACTTGTGCCATTTTATTATATTATGGAAAAACTACTTTAACTTTCTTTATTGCTATAACGTATTATATTTATCGATTTACATGGATAATAGAAAATATCACTTCTTTTACAAAAAATTATAATCAATTATCAGTATCTTTAAATCGTATAAATGAAATATTAGAAAACAAATTATACAAAGACGTTAAGTTTGGAACTAAAAGTATTGAAAATTTAAAAGGAATTATAAAATTTGAAAATGTCCGCTTTAATTATCCTAATGAAGATTTAATATTAAATAATTTTAATGCAACCTTTGTCCCTAATAAAAAAATAGGCATTGTAGGAAAAAGTGGTCAAGGGAAATCAACACTATTTAATTTATTAACCAGAGTTTTTGATACTACGGATGGCATAATTAGTATTGATGATATAAATATTCAAGATTTAACAGAAGAATCTTTAAGAAAATATATATCTATAATTAGACAAGAACCTTTTTTATTCAATAAATCTATTAAAGATAATTTTTTATTTCTAAATGAAAATTTTACTCTTAATCAAATAAGAGAATTTTGTAAGTTAGCTTATATTGATGAATATATCATGTCTTTACCTCTTAAATATGATACAATATTAGGAGAAGGTGGAGTGAATTTATCAGGTGGGCAAAAGCAACGACTAGCTATAGCTAGAGCTTTAGCTAAAGAAAGTAAAATAATTTTATTTGATGAAGCAACTAGTTCTTTAGACAATGATTCACAAAAATATATTAAAAAAGTTATAGATAACTTAGTTAAAGACCATACTATTATAATAATAGCTCATCGTCTTTCAACTATTGAAGACGCTGATATAATTTATGTTATCGATAAAGGAAAAATAGAATCTTGCGGAACTCATACTGATTTAATAGCAACTTCCAAAGTATATCAAACATTATATAAATCATAGAAAGTAAGTGTTAATTAATGAATATTGAAATAAAAACTTTAATTTATAGTATGTTAAATAACTTAGTAGTTTCATTAATTAAAATAATTAGTGGACTTACATTTAATTTAGGATCTTTATTAGCTGATGGTTTACATACTTTTAGTGATTTTATAACAGATATATTTTCTTTAATAGCTAATAAAATATCTAAGAAAAAACCAACAAAAGAGCACCCCTTTGGCTTTGGGCGAGTTGAATATTTAACTAATTTATTTATAGGTATTATTTTATTAATATTAAGTATTTTTATTTTTATTGAAGCTATCACAAATAAAGTAGTTATTCCACCATTTATAGTAATTTATATTTTGATATTTACAATTATATTAAAATTAATTGCCATAATTATAATGCACAAAGTAGGGAAAAAAATAAATAGCAATATTTTAATAGTTTCTGTAGAAGAATCTAAATCTGACATTTATTCCTCTCTAGGAGTTTTACTAGTCGCTATTTTATTGCAATTTTCTAATCAACTACCTATTTTAAAGTACTCGGATTTAATATGCTCTTTATTAATATGTATTCTAGTCTTAAAAATAGCTTTAACAATAATAACTCAAAATTCACTAGCTTTACTAGGTGAAGTAGAAGAAAATGGTGAAATATATGAAAAATTAGCAGAAAAATTAACCCTTTATAAAAATATTATAAATTATGATATTGATCTAATAAAATATGGCTCTTATTATAAATTACAGTTAGCCTTAGAATTAGACTCGTCTTTAACCTTAAAAGAAGTTACCAAAATTGTTAATAATATCAAAAAATCCATAAAAAAATCTCGTTCTTTAAAGATTAAATATATTACTATATATGTAAGTAATGAATTAGAAAGGAAATGATTATGAAAGCTCAAATTAAAGTATCAAATATGCATTGTGAAGGATGTAAAAAAAGAATTGCCAAAAGATTAAGCAATTTAAAAGATGTAAAAAATGTAAATATTGATTTAGATAAAAAAATAGTCTCTTTAGAATATAATAATATATCTTTAGAAGAAATTATTGAATATATAAATGAAATTGGTTTTGAGGCCAGTAAATAAAAATAAGACTATCATTTTATCATTAATTGAATTATAATTAAATTAGGAGTTGAAAACAATGAAAAAAATAAGCATTATATTATTAATTTTAATTTTATTTGTTACCTTAACTGGTTGCAGCTCAAAAAAATTAACTGATGCTATGAAATTTAAAAATGAATATGAAAGTTTAAACAATACTACACGTGAAAGTGATGGAAAAAAAATAAGAAAAGTATCTATTCCTGAAGATAATCCTATAATTTATAAAAAGGCCCCAGAAATAGTAGATATGATAAATAATAAAGAAACATTTATTGTCTACTTTGGTTTTGCTGATTGTCCATGGTGTAGAAGTATTATAGAAACACTTTTAGAAGTTGCCAAAGATAAAAATATTGATAAAATTTATTATGTTGATGTTAAAAATATAAGAGATACTAAGACTATAAATGAAAATGGAGAAATTGAAGTAACCAATAAAGGTGGCAAAGGATATTCTGATTTATTAGAAAAATTAGATAATGTTTTAGAGAACTATACTTTAAAAAAAGATGATGAAGAAATAGTTGCTGGTAAAAGAATTTATGCTCCAAACGTAGTAGTAATAAATAAAGGAGAAGCTAAAAAATTAGAATCTGGAGTCAGTGATAAACAAGAAGATGCATATCAAAAATTAACAAAAGAATTAAAACAAGATACTTATAATAAGTTTGAATGTTTAGTTAAATGTATTCTAGAAGAAAAAACAACCTGCGAAAAAAATAAATGCTAAAGAAAAAGCACTAATAGTGTTTTTTTTAATAAGTAAAGGATGATGCTGAATGGAAAGAAAAGTTGATAAAAAAAGATGTAAAATGAACATCGAAAAAATTACTAATGAACCATTTGATGATATAATTGGACATAGTGAATCTATTAGAAAGTATTTTACTATAGAAAATAATGATCTCATATATAAACGTTTAAAAAAAGAAACTGATATAGTTAAATTACCATATTTAGGACCATGTGTAGATTATGGATTAGGCGATATATGTATAGAAGAAAGTAGCAAAGATAATAAAGAAATATTTAAATTTTACATAATTGATAAAACATGTAAGTTTGATTATCAAGAATTTGCTAAAATAGAAGATGTAATAGCAAAATTAATATCGCATTATAAAGAAAAACATTTGATATCTAATCCAGAAAAAATGCAAGCTATTTTTACTGAAACATTAAAATTGTCTATAAACAAAAATCATTAGAAGAAAGTTAGTATTAATATGAAAAATTATTATATTGATCTTGGTTCTTCAACAATAAAATTTTATTGTTTTGAAAAAGAACTTAAATTAATAGAAGAGCATTCTATTTATTTTAAAAATGACTTTAATGCTGAAACAGGTATTAGCGAAAATAATTTAAAAGAACTTTGCCATTATTTTGAAAAAATAAAAGAAAAATATGATTTAAAATATTATAATACTCATATTTTTGTTACAGGAATTTTTAGAAATCTAATTCAAGAAAGAAAACAAGATTTAGTTAAATTGTTTAATGATAAATTTGATTTGCATTTTAATATAATTAGTCATGGAATAGAAAATTATTATTTAGGGAAAGCCTTAGAAAATGATTATAACAACAAAAAAGTTTTAATAATTAATATGGGTGGTAAAACAACAGAATTAGTAAGCTTTAATGGTTCTAAAATAATTGATACTCAAAATTTAACAATAGGAGTTGCAGATTTATTAAATAATTTTAATAAAGTAAATGATAAATATAGTGCTACTAAAGTAGAAGAAATGGAAAAATATGTGGATGATAAATTAAGTACTTTAAAATTAGATACAGATTATGATTGTGCAATTTTTACTGGTGGAGAAGAAAGGTTTGAATTATTAACAGGATTTAATTTAGTGCCTAACACTTTATTTAATGATAATATTCATAAATATATGCTTAGTTTAGAAGATTATATTAAAGGTACAAAAAAAGTTTTTTATGATATCTCCCTTGAAGAATTATATGCTTTAATGCCATCAAATCCTAAATGGATGGATGGAGCAAGAAGTGGAGCTATCATTCCGTTAGTTTTATTTAAAAAAGCCCATGTAAAATGGATAATTCCTTCTGATTTAAATTTAATAAATGGTGTAATTAATGATTTAAAATAGATTTATTTAGAGGGGCAAAAGTAGTGGTAAAGAATGTAATTTCTGTAATAGATGGAGCAGCAGGAAGTTGTAGTAAAGCAAAAGTAATTGGTGAAATAGCTACTCTTGAATCTATTAATCTTGGAGCACCTGTTACTAATTGTATGCCCAATGCAGGACATACTTTTGTTGATGAAAAAGGACAAGCTACAATTTTTAGAAATATACTTGTAGCAATTGTTAATCCAAAAACAGAATTATTTATTGGCCCAGGTTCTGCCATTGATATGGAAGTATTTAAACAAGAATATGAACTTCGCAATTACTTGCTGACTCAGGAATTTCTGCTGAAAAGTTACTTCAAACAATTATGGTGATTCGTCCTTTTCCTATTAGAATAAGTAATATTACTAAATCAGGAGAATTTATTTATACAGGTGATTATGATAAAGGTGATGAACTTACATGGACACAAATTAATTTAGCTTCTATGTATGGAAGTTATCCTGTTACAGACGATGTAGAATGTTTACCTTAGACATAGTTAAATTAAAAATAAATCGTCGTATTAATACTCCATCAAGCTTATATTTAAACTTTTTTCAACATTTAGGCTTAGATTATAAAGGTAATATTGGTAACTTTAACGATTTTTATTTTAATAGATATTTAAGGGAATATTTTAATTGGTTTGAAAGTGAAACTAATGTTGAAATATTGGCATTGGGAATTGGTGCTAAAAACGGCGAGAGAATTTTAAAAAAAGAATTAATAAAAAAATAATTAAATATATTTTAATACTAATTAATGAGGAAAATTTGACATTATAAATGTAAATGTGATATGATTTAATTGCTTTTGAAGGAGAGATTATATGTTAAACAATCAAATGACAACGACAACTTATACAACAACATTAAAATCAATTTTGTTATATTGATTGTTTTAGCTTTACTTATCAAAATATTTTTTCTAAATATGCAGGTCTATTACAATCGGTAATAGACTTTTTCATTAGATAAAAGATAATATATTATTAATATAAATACTATGATATGGGACACGATTATTAAGATCTTATTTTTAAAGAGAGTTATCAGTTGGTGAAAGATAATAAATAAACTTAATAGTTACTACCCATTAGTTGCACTCGCAAGAGATTGCCCGAACTTCGGTTAAAAAAATTAAGTAAAAAAGAGGATGGTACCGTCTTAATAGACTCCTAATGGTTCATTCTCTTTTTTTATTAAGGAGATGATTATATGACGGAAACGGAAACTGATACAAGTTTCTCCCTCAAAAGCAAATAAAAGAAAGAAGGTAAATTATGAATAAAAAATGCTGTGAATTATTAAAACAAGTAATTAAAAATGAATGTAAAGATATAAGTTTAGATAATATATCTTATAATGAAGACGAATTTTATTATGAATTTAAATCGGACAAACAAATAAGTGAAAATGATTTTGCAAGATTAGAAAAAGAAATTAAACAATTAGATAGAAATATTTATGTAAAACTTTTAAGGATAAGTGGAGTATATTTTGCAGGAAATGCTAATAATGAAATGATTACTAGAATTGTTGGTAAAGCTTTTTCATCTCAAGAAGAATTAGATAAATATAATAAATTTTTAGAAGCAGCCAAAGAAAGAGATCATAGAAAAATAGGGCAAGATTTAGATTTATTCTGTTTTTCAGATTATGTAGGAGCAGGTCTTCCTCTATATACTCCAAGAGGAACTATTGTAAAAGATGAACTTCAAAAAGAAATAGAGAGAGTATGTAAAAAATATGGCTTTCAAAAAGTAAGTTGTCCATCCCTTGCTGATATATCATTATTTGAAACTTCTGGTCATGCTGGGAAGTTTAATGATGAACTGTTTAGAGTAGAATCACCAAAAGGACATAAATTTGTCTTAAAACCAGTACAATGTCCTCATCATACTCAAATATTTGCCTCTAAATTAAGAAGTTATAAAGATTTGCCAATTAGATATATGGAAAGTGATAAACAATATCGTGCAGAATTGCAAGGTGCTGTTGGAAATAGCTTATCAAGAGTATATGCTATTACTGTTGAAGATGGACATTCATTTTGTACTAGAAATCAGGTTAAACAAGAAGTTATCAATATGTGCAATTTGATTAAAGATTTCTATTCTAGAATGGGATTATGGAAAGATCATTGGGTCTCTTTATCAGTAAGAGATTATGATCATCCAGAAAAATATATTGGTAGTAAAGAAGATTGGGATATTTGTGAACAAATGCTTGAAGAAGTATCTGAAGAATTAGGACTTAATGCTAAAAGATGTGAAAAAGAAGCTGCTTTATATGGACCAAAATTAGATTTTATGTTTAAGGATGCTTTAGGTAGAGATATTCAAATTCCAACTGTCCAATTAGATTTTGCCATGCCTAAAAGATTTGGACTTTTCTATATTGATGAAAATGGTGAAAAACAAACTCCTGTCATGGTACATAGAGCAGTTTTAGGCTCTTATGAAAGATTTCTAGTATTATTACTAGAACAATTCAAAGGAGTATTACCGATATGGCTTTCTCCTGTCCAAGTAAATATTATTCCTGTTAATATAAAATATCACGATGAATATTGTAAAAAAATTAAACAACTTTTAGAAGATGAAGATATAAGAGTAGAGTATGATAATTCTAAAGATAAAATAAATAAAAAAATTAGACAAAGTAATGTAATGAAAAATCCTCTAACTTTAATACTTGGAGATAATGAAAGAGATAATAATTTAATAAGCTATCGTCTTTATGGTAATGATGATACCAAAACAATGCCTATTGAAAAATTTTTAGAATATATAAAAAATGAAATAAAGAAAAGATAGTATTAATATGAGAAAACTTGAAAATTTAGAGCTTTTTTAATAAGATACAAATCTATTATATTTAATGTGTATTTAAATAGTATATTGCATATCTATATGGGGAAAAAGAAAGTGAAAAAATTATTTTTATATAGAACAATTGTTGAAACAGGAAAGATAGAAGATAATTCTAAAGAATTTAATAGTTCTTAGTATAATCAAGTATAAATTTTGATGAATTATTATGTTTAATTAAAGCAGTTGATATTGGTTTTTTAAAATCTTTAGTAATATATGAAATGCGAGATTAGGAATGTATTCTTTTGATGTCATAAAAGGACAAGGTGTTTGTTTAGCTTATGCTAAACTATTATAGAATTATTTATCAATATATGGAAAAAATTCTTCAATTTTAAATTGCAAAGTACCAACAGAAAAAAATGCCATTAGCTGCAATTATCGCCCGAAAATAGAAAGAAATACAAAAAAATAATATGAGCAGTAAAATTTTTAGTAGTTTTACGACATTATTTCTAAAGTGGTTAATAAATAAATTTGGAAATCATGCTGTAACTTTAATTGAAGAAAACAATAAGAATCATAAGCATCATCTAATAAACCTATATTATTATTTATTAGCTCCATTAAATTTTCAAAACTAAAGTAAATTCTTTTCTAGATAATGCTGGTTCAATATCTCCTAATAATTTTCTTATATATATGATTAGGATCACAATGAGAATCTGTTAGAAAAGTCATTAAAGGTTTTATTGAAATTTCAAATCTATATAAAATAAAGGCCTTGCTTATTTTAATTTGAAATGTTACAATAAATATGTCTAGAAAAGAAGTGATTATATGTCTAAAGAACAAAACATTATTAATTATTATGTAATATGTAATAGATTAAAAAATATTATAAGAACAGGTTGGAAAAACTGGAATGTTCAAAGAGAAAGAATTGAAAGTGTTGCTGAACATATCTTTGGAGTTCAAATGTTAGCAATTGCTATGAAATCAGAGTATCAATATGATGTTGATATTATGAAAGTTATATATATGCTTG
>CANRGD010000004.1 GCA_947630105.1 uncultured Bacilli bacterium
AGCGCAAAATATATTAGCAAATAATAAAATAAGTGTAGAAGAAATGAATCAACAAATTGGAAATATTACTTCTCAAATAGAACGTTATACGGAGTTATTAGAAATACAAAATTCTACAGAGTATCAAGAATATGTAAATAATAAATTAGCTCCATATTCAGAAGAAGTAAGATCAAAATTTGATTCAGTTGAACAAGAGTTAGAAAATTTAAAAGCTTCTCCTATTATTCAGGCATATGTATTATCAGATTCTGACATACAAAATTTATTTAAAGAGGCTAATCATCAGGATTATTTTAATACTTTTAATATAGATTCATTATCTAATAATTTACAGAAAATGTTTTCTAATGTTCTTACTGGTAATGAAGTTGCAGAAATTTTAAATAATATAATTATTGTTCCAGAAAGTCAATGGGAAGAAGTTTCTAGAAAGCATAGAAGAAGTGGAATGTCTTCTATAGCAGGATTTGTAGATGAAAATTATAATGTCTATTTACCATCTAATGCAAATATGCATACAGCAATGCATGAATGTTTACATATGGCTTCTCAATTAGCACGACAAAAAATTTATGATGCCAATGGTAATTTAAGAAAACAAACAGGAATTAAGGAATTTTATCAAGATGGAAGTAATACTAACATTGCTGATGAAAGTTTAACAGATTATTTAGCATCAAAATATGATGATCAAAAAATATATAATTCAACTTATGGTAAATCTAATGTATTATTATGGAATAGACTTGATAATGCATTGACTAAAATTACTGGAAATAGTGATGCTTTATTAGAGTTATATGTAAAACATGATACTAACTTTTTACGTGAGTTTTTTGATAAATATTGTACTGAAGGAAGTTATGACGAATTTGCATTGGGTATGAATGATTGGTATAAAAATGATAATTTCTTGGAATCTATGATTGAGTCTATTGAAAAGTCAACAAATCCATCAATTTGGTCAAGAATTAAATCTAAAATATTAAGTTTGTTCAGTAAGAAGGAAAGTAGTAATGTCGAAACTAATAGTAATAGTGTAGTTGAAAATAATGATAATGTAGAAGAAATTTTTAAGTCTCTACAGAGTTTAGTAAATGCTATAAATTATGATGGTACTTCAAATGGATTAGATGTGTTGGCACAATATTATACATATGGAGAAGCTGGATTGTTAAATCAATCACAAACTGTAATTAATTATCTTAATTCTATTCCAAGAGAAATTGTGGGTGAATATTTAACAAGCGAAGAAGCAAATAATTCTTATAATAGTAGTAGTAATAATGTTGAATTATCAACTGATTATTTATTTTCTCAATTAGATCAAGTTGTTAGTATAATAGATAATAAGACAGGTAATGGATTACAAGCTTTACAAAAATATGTAGAAACAGGTAATTTAGCAGTAATTACTAGAACTGAAAATTGTAGGAATATAATAAAAACAGTACCTATAGATATTATTAGACAATATTTGAATAATTCTACAAGTAATAATAGTTATGCTACAAATAATAATAATGATTATGCTACGAATAATAATAGTTATGCTACAAATAATACTAACTATGTAACCGATTTAAATAGTTTTTTAAATAGTATTAATAATCCTATTGCTAATTATGCTAATTTAGATAAAATTTTAAGAGCTTATCTTAATTCTAATGGTTCATTGTATAACTCTTTTGTTTCGGCACAAACTACAAATCCAAAGTCACCTCCAAATGAAATGCAAATTAATAATTTTAGAAATCGTTTTAATAATAATGATTATCGTATACAACATCAAAATAATGCTTTTGTGCATATAAGAACAAATGATTATAGTACTTCTTTAATACGTCATCGATTATATATTAATATGGAGTATGGGGATGCCTATGAATTTGCTATAAAATTTGCTAATAAATGTGAAGAAAGAGGAATACCATTTTATTTTAAAACTACACCATTTTATATGGAGTACGATCAATTTTCATTAAATAGAGATGAAAGTATTGTAATATATTCTTATGATGAATATTTAGCAGACTATGCTAATATTTGTGAAGAGATAAGAGCGGAAAATTCTAATATGCAAATACTTTCTCCGCCAATTTTTTCAGGAGTATATAATGGTTGGATAGGTTATGGTATGGAAGAAACAAATGCTAAACATTCTTATAATACAATACGTACTTATCTTGTTTCTGCAGCTATACATGAAACAATGAATAAGTATAGTAATTATTCTATGGTTTATATTTTGGGTAATTCAGAATTGTATACTAATTTTTTAAATGATTTATATGCTGAAATTAGGCGTTTATGTCCATATTATAATGTTGATGTAAATAGTTTTAGTTTATCAACAAAATAGAGAGGAGTTTTAAAGTATGTCAATGAAAGTAAAAATAAGAAAGGTAGAAGAAATTACAGATATTAGTTTAGATAAGTTAAAATATCTTCAAGTATCAGCCTATTCTATTTTAGAAACTATAGATAGTATATATTTATCTAATGAGAAAAAAAATAATATTTTACAAACGATTTCATTCTTATTTATGTCTTTTAATATTCCAGAAGAAAAAACAGCTGAAAGAGATCTTAAATATATAATTGTTGCTTGTAATTTTATTCAAAAGTATTTTTTAAATATGAAAAAGGGGGAAAATGATAATGCAAGGTAATGTTTCTTATCAATATAAAGTAATACTAGAAAATAATCAACAGTACTATATTACTTTAGAAACATATATAGAAAATGATAAATATTGGTATTTAATGAATTTAGAAAATAATGATGATATTTTAATTGCTAAAGTAAATGATCAAGAAATAGAAATTATTGATCAACCTGAAGAATTAAGTAAAATTATTAATAAAATAGCAAAAGAAATGAAAGTATTTTTTGATTAATATAAGTATGTAGGTGAATTGTATGGACTATGAAGAATTTTACAAACAAATGCATGAATATTTTATTACTTCAATTAAAACAAAAAACAAGGCCTTAAAAGATAAAATTATTAACATTTTTGAAATTTGGTATAAGAAAGAAAAAGAAGAGAAAATTAAGCAAGCTATTAAAAATAAAAATGGTGAAGCTTTAATGGCTATTGCTGAAGAAATAAAAAAATTAGCTGATAGTGATGATATAACAAAGTTAAAAAATACTTATATTGATACTAATTTTAATAAAATGCTTGATTTATCAAGAGAAATATATGAAAAAGTACAAATGCAAATAGAACAAGGTGTCTTATTAGATGAAAATAAAATAAAGTATTATAAAGATAGAATAAGCTCTTTAGAAAAAAGTATTTCTCCTTTATTTAAAGAAGAATTTTTACAGGAAAAATCAGAATGTGATTTAGATTTAGATTTTTTAGCAAACAAAGGACAAGTAGATATTTTTAGTAAACGTGTTTTTAGAATTTTAAAAGTTGAAAAATAAATATGTTAAGGATCTTATTAATAATTATGTTAGCTTATTAAATTTAAATATGGTAGAATTATTTTGGGTGGTTATGATGAAACTTGAAGAACAATTTCAGTATTTAGTTGGAGGATATTTTGGAGTAGAACTTTTAGATGAATACGACTTAAAAATTTATCTTTTAAAAGATATTGAAAAATATATCATTGATTTTTTGAATGCTAATCCCATAAAAGATTTTGATTATATAAATGAAGCTAAAAAAATTAAAGATAAATTATCAGAAAAAGAAAAATTACAAGATGCTTTACTGATATTAAATTTAATGGATGTTCAAATGCAAGTTATTTTTTTAATAAAAAAAAGATTAAAAAAAATGAATGCAAAAGTTAATATATAATTTAAAAAGAGATAGTATATAAGGGAGGATTTTATGAAGAAAATAGGGAAAATAATTTTTTTAGTTTTATTGGTTTTTTTATGTAATGGTTGTAATGGTACTATTACTAGAAATATTCGGCATGCAGGATTTAATCTAAGTTCTAATGAATTTATTTGTGATGAGTTATTACCTAAGAAAGATAGTACTAATTTTTTAAAAATGAGATATTTTATGGGTAATTTGGCAATTATGGATGATGGAAGTATTTATGAAATTTCATTAGATAAAAATTTTTCTAATAATAAGAATTGTAGAAAAGCAGCTACTAATTTAGGTGTAGTTTCTATTTTTGATTCAGTTTTTAAATCAAATGATGGAAATATTTATAGTTTAGTGGCTTCTAATAATAATCAAGCATATAGTGCTGTTACTAGTGCGGATAGTAATTATAATTTGTATAAATTATTATTGGGGGATAATAATATTATAAAGGTACAAACAGTTGATAATAATGGTTCTTATTATGTATTAAAAAATGATGGAAATATTTATAATTATAATATTTCTAATAATGAAAATAATAATTATACTATTTTAAGTAGTAGTATTGTGTATGATAAAAATAATTATGGGGGAAGTAATATAATAGATTTTAATTATGCAGGTAAATCACTTAATACTTTTTTTAAAACTGAAGATAAAGTTTATAGAATGTATAATACTAATCGAGATTCTTGTAATAAATTTGCAGATGTTCCATGTGAATTTGAATTGAAAAATGATGAAATTTTTACTACTTATAAAGATAAAATATTAGCATATAATGGAAGTATGCTTATAACTACTTATGGAAATGAATTTACAGTTTCTTCTTAGTAGTTCTTTTTCTTTTGTGAGGTGATTAAATAAATGTTAATTTCTGAAGAGTGGGAAGATTATGAAATAATTGATGCTGGTAGTGGGTATAAATTGGAAAGATGGAATAATATTTATCTTTTAAGACCTGATCCTCAGATAATTTGGGATGATAAAAATTTATTTGAAGATAGAAAAATAGATGCAATATATTATCGAAGTAATAAAGGAGGAGGCCATTGGGAAAATAAGCATAATATTCCTGCTAGTTGGATTGTTACTTATAAGAATTTAAAATTTAATATAAAACAAATGGGATTTAAACATACGGGATTATTTCCAGAACAAGCAATTAATTGGGATTTTATGCAACAAAAAATTAAAAATTCTAAGCGTAAAATAAAAGTATTGAATTTATTTGCTTATACTGGTGGAGCAACAGTTGCTTGTTTAGCAGCTGGGGCTAGTGTTTGTCATGTTGATTCGGCAAAAGGAATGATTGATTGGTGTAAAGAAAATGTAAAATTAAATGGATTAGAAAATTCTGAAGTAAGATATTTAGTGGATGATGTTGTAAAGTTTGTCAAAAGAGAAATTAGAAGAGGGCATAAATATGATGCTATTATAATGGATCCACCTAGTTATGGTAGAGGAGCAAATGGAGAAGTTTGGGATATAGAAAAAGATTTATATAATTTAGTAACACTATGTTGTAATGTTTTAAGTGATAATCCTTTGTTTTTTCTTATAAATTCTTATACTACGGGGCTATCTTCTAAGGTCTTAGAAAATTTATTGAAAGGAACAGTAAATAGAAAGTTTATAGGAAAAATTTCCTGTGGAGAGGTTGGATTACCTATTAAAAAAAATAATTTAGTATTACCATGTGGAATTTATGGAAGATGGGAAAGTAATGAATAAACTAAATATATTATATGAAGATAATCATATTATTGTTGTAGAAAAACCAATAAATGTTTTAAGTCAAAAGGATAATACAGCTGATCTTGACTTATTTACAATGACAAAGAATTATATAAAAGTTAAGTATAATAAGCCAGGAAATGTATATTTGGCACTTATTCATCGATTAGATAGGCCAGTAGGAGGAATAATGGTTTTTGCTAAAACTTCAAAAGCGGCAAAAAGACTTAATGATGATTTTAAAAATCATTTGATTACTAAAAAATATTTGGCTATTTGTTATAATAAATTTGAAAATATTGAAGGAACATATAAAGATAAAATATTAAGAATTGATAATGGGAATAGTATAATTTCTGAGAAGGGAAAAGAGGCAATATTAAATTATAAAGTTATTAAATATAATGAGAAAAAGAATATAAGTTTAGTTGAAGTTACTTTGGAAACAGGAAGACATCATCAAATTAGAGTTCAATTTGCTCATCATAATCATGCTTTATGTGGTGATCAAAGATATGGAATACAAGATAAAAAACAAATTTGTTTATATGCCTATAAACTAGAACTAATTCATCCAATTACAAAGGAGAGGTTAAAGTTTACTTTAAAGCCCCCAAAAATAAGTTTTTGGACAGAATTTACATTGTAAAGATATGTCAAATAAAAAATATATTTGCAATCAGTATGTTTTTTTGTTATTATTAATATAGATTATAGAATAGAGGGTGTAGATTATTATGAATTTTGATTTAGGTTGGTTTTTAACTATACCAGGAATGTTAATTACTGGTGGAGTTATTTTATTAATTATAGCTTTAATAATTTTAATTGTTACTTCAGCAAAAGCTAAAAAAGAGAAAAAAAGTGAAGAAGCAAATGGAGGAATTGGTAATCAATCTTCAATTCCAGGTCAAGTTGTCGGTGTAAATAATCAAGGAATGGACAATCCAATGAATATGCAACCAGGATTAAATAATATGACTATGGGTGATGCTCCTGTTATGACTAATCCTACTCCTCAAGTTGATATGGCTCAACAATCAGCACCAATGATGGAACCTGTGCCAGTTACTTCTGTAGTAGAAGCAGCTCCTGTTAATTCAGAAGTTGCCCCAGTTGCTCCTGTAGTAGAAACAGCTCCTGTTGTTAGTCCAGAAGTTGCCCCAGTTGCTCCTGTAGTAGAGCCAGTTGCTCCTGTTGTTAGTCCAGAAGTTGCTCCAACTATTCCTGTAGTAGAACCAGTAGTTCCTGTTGTTAGTCCAGAAGTTGCCCCAACTATTCCTGTAGTAGAACCAGTAGCTCCTGTTGTTAGCCCAGAAGTTGCTCCAACTATTCCTGTAGTAGAACCAGTAGCTCCTGTTGTTAGCCCAGAAGTTGCTCCTGCAGTAGAAGCAACAGCTCCTGTTAGTCCAGAAGTTGCTCCAACAAATGCTGCTCCTGTGATATATGGTGGAGCTAATCCAGCAGTTACAGATATAAATATTAATCAAAATTCTACACATCAAATATATGGTGGTGCAGATCCATTACAAAATACACAACCACTACCAGCAGTTGCACAAGCTTCTACAGATACAGCTCCTGTTAACAGTACACCTACAATTCAATCTTCAACACCAGTAATTGAGCCATTAGGACAACAAGCATCTATTCAAACACCACCTTCTGAAGTTTCGTCAATTCCAGTAGGACAGTAATTAAATATTTAAGTTTAATATAACTTTTATTAAAAAAAAGAATAGCATTTCAATGCTATTTTTTATATTTTATTTTAAATGCTTAAAATAAAAAAAGCAATTATGCTGCTTTTTCATTCTTTAATAAAGTTCTTTTCTCTTTAGTTGAAATTCTTACTTTAGTACCATCTTTTTTTCTAAAGACTTGTAAATTAAGATTTTGGGTACTATTAGTTGTATTTCTAGCATGAGAACGGATTCTTTTTTTATTATTTGGTTTTCTATTTGTAACATTAACAGCCATATTCTTCCTCCTTTGGTCATTTCTTTTGCTTTATAATTTTAACATGGATGTATATAAAAGTCAAATTAAAGTGTATAATTAAATTAGTTATTTAATATTTAATTTTGTGGAAAAAAATATTTTTGATAAAATATACTTGAGGAGGTATTGTTATGTTTATTTCTTTATTTAATAAGAGTAATTATTCTTTATTATCTAGTTTATTAAGAATAGATGATATTATTGAATATGCGGTTAATAATAATATCTCAAGTATAGCATTAACTGATACTAATATGTATGGGGTAATGGAATTTTATAAAAAATGTCTTAATAAAAATATTAAACCTATTATTGGGTTACAGTTATTATTAGAAAATTATAATTATATTATTTTAGCTAAAGATTATGAAGGCTATAAAACCTTAATAAAGTTATCTTCTATTCAAAATGAAAGATTAGTAACTGAAGAAGATATAAAAAAATATAAGAAAAATGTTATAGTATTAATACCATTTATATATAAAGAAGAATTTAATCATTTAAAAGATATTTATTTAGATGTTTATTTAGGTTATAGTAATAAAAAAGAAGAATTGGAAGCTTCTTTAATAACAAAAGATATTGTTTTTTTAAGAGAAGCTTTATATTTATCAAAGAATGATCAACAGTATTTGAAATATCTATATAAAATTAGAGATGGAAAAACGATAAAAGATGAAGATAATTATATGGTACAAAATTTTGAATTAAGTATTTCTAATATTTATGAATTATCTTCTAATATTGGAGTAGAAAATTCTAAGAAAATTGCGGATGAATGTAATGTAGAATTTCCTAAAAATGAAAATTTTTTACCAATATTTGAATGTGATGATCCTAATAAATATTTATTTGAATTATGTAAAAAAGGGTTATTTAAAAGATTAAATGATAATGTTTCTTTAGAGTATAAAAAAAGATTAATTTATGAATTAAATATTATTAAAGATATGGGGTTTGCGAATTATTTTTTAGTAGTATATGACTTTATTAAGTATGCTAAAAAAAATAAGATTTTAGTAGGACCAGGAAGAGGAAGTGCAGCTGGATCATTAGTTGCTTATACACTAGGGATTACTGATATTGATCCTTTGAAATATGATTTATTATTTGAGAGATTTTTAAATCCTGAACGTAAAACAATGCCTGATATTGATACAGATTTTCCTGATAATAAAAGAAATGATGTAATTAATTATGTTATTAATAAATATGGAAAAAAGAGAGTGTGTGGTATTGTAACTTTTGGAACAATGGGAGCAAAACAAGTTATTAGGGATGTTTCTAGAGTTTTAAATATTCCTTTATATAAAGTAGATAGTTTATGTAAATTTATTCCTAGTTTTACAAAAGATAAATTAAGTGATTTTTATAATAAAAATCCTGCTTTTAAAGCAAGAATTGATAGTGATACACTTTTTATCGAAATGTTTAAAATAGCACAAAAAATTGAAGGATTTCCTAGACATACTTCTTCTCATGCTGCAGGTATTGTTATGAGTCGAGTTGATTTGGATGAAGTTATTCCCTTAACTGTAGGAGATAATATGTATTTATCAAGTTACTCGATGGAATATTTAGAAGAAGTAGGTTTACTAAAAATGGATTTTTTAGGATTAAAAAATTTAAGTATCATAGATAATATTTTAAATGATGTAAAAGAAAGTTTAGGAGTAGAAATTGATTTCTCTAAAATTCCTCTAGATGATAAAGATACGTTAAAAATATTTGAAACTGCTAATACAAGTGGTATTTTTCAATTTGAATCTGCAGGAATGAGAAATTTTATAAGAAAATTAAAACCTAATACTTTTGAAGATATTTTTGCTGCAATTGCTTTATTTAGACCAGGAGCTGCGAATAATATAGATTCTTATATAAGAAGGAAACATGGGGAAGAAAAAATTGTTTATATTGATCCATCTTTAGAACAAATAACAAAAAATACTTATGGTATTTTAATTTATCAAGAGCAAATAATGCAACTAGCTGTTGTTTATGCTGGATATACAACAGGAGAAGCTGATATTTTAAGAAGAGCTATGAGTAAAAAGAAAGTGGAGTTATTAAAATTAGAAGAAGATAAATTTATTAAAAAAAGTATAGCTAAAGGACATTTAGAAAAACAAGCTAGGGAAATTTTTCAATTAGTTTTAAAATTTGCCGGATATGGATTTAATAGATCTCATTCAGTTGCTTATTCTTTAATTGCATATAAAATGGCATATTTAAAATGTCATTATAAAACAATATTTTTTGCTAATCTTTTAAGTAATGTTATTGGAAGTGAAAGTAAAACTTTTGAATATATTATGGAAGCTAAGGCTAATAATATTTCAATTATCAAACCTACTATTTCACTTAGTGAAGATAGATATATTGTAAAAGATAATAAAATTGTATATCCAATATCTAATATAAAATCTATAGGAACAGTTGTTTCAAATACTATAAAAAAAGAAAAAGAAAAAGGACCTTTTATAGATATTTATGATTGTTTTAGTAGGTTATATATAGCTGGAATTGGGAAAAAGACATTGGAAATATTAATTATGGCTGGCGTTTTTTTAGAATTTGGTTATAATAAGGGTACTCTTATTAGTAATTTAGATAGTTTATTTAATTATGCGGAACTTACTAAAGATATAGATCCATCATTAGTTATGAAACCAGATATTGAAATAAGGGATGAATATCCAAAAGATTATTTATTGGAAAAAGAAAAGGAAGTTTTTGGATTTTATTTATCTAATCATCCAGCAACATTTTATAAAAAAGATAATAAGTATATTTCTTTAAACGAAATTGAAAATTATTTTAATAAAACAGTAGAAGTTATAGCTTTAATAGATAAAATAAAATTAGTAAGTACTAAAAATTCTGAAAAAATGGCTTTTGTTACAGGTAGTGATGAAACAGCCACAGCGGATTTTACTTTATTTCCAAAAACTTTGAAAAAATATAATGTCGAAAAAGGTGATTTAATTAAAGTAAGGGGTATAGTTGAAAGAAGATTAAATAAGTATCAAATAATTGTTAATGTAGTAGAAGTTTTACAAGGAGTTGAAAATGAAAAAGAATAGAGAAAAAATTTATTCGAAAGCAGCTATATTATTAATGATGGATCAATTTTTAAAAATTCTTGTTACTAATAATATGAAAATTGGAGAAAAAATAGCGGTAATACCAAATTTTTTTGCAATATATTATTTAAAAAATAGTGGAGCAGCTTTTTCTATATTAGAAAATAGGACTTTTTTGTTAATTATTTTAAGTTTTGCGTTTTTATTAATAATTGATAATTATTTAAAAAAAGAAAAGAAGTTTAATAAAATAGATATTGTTGCTTGGGGAATGATTATTGGAGGAGTTTTAGGAAATTTAATAGATAGGCTTTTATATCATGGAGTAGTCGATTATTTATCTTTTTATCTTGGTAATAATAGTTTTCCAATATTTAATTTTGCTGATATGTGTATTACAGGGGGAATTTTTCTATATTTTATTTCTATTTTCTTTGAGAATAAAAAGACAAAAGAGGAGAAGAAAAAATGATAGTTGTAAGTGAAGATAAAGATAAAAGATTAGATGTATATTTAGCTTGGAAATTAGACTTATCACGTAGTAAAATTCAAAAATTAATTAAGGAAAAATTAGTTGTTGTTAATAATAAAAATGTTACTGCTAATTATTTAATCAAAGAAAATGATGTTATAGAAATTCTTGATGAGTTAAATTATGAAATTAATATAGAAGCACAAAATATACCTTTAGATATTATATATGAAGATGATGATTTATTAGTAATTAATAAAAAAAGTGGAATGGTTGTTCATCCAGCTCCAGGACATTATAAAGATACTTTAGTAAATGCTTTACTTTATAAATTTGAGTTAACTAGTGGAGAAAAAGAAAGACCTGGTATTGTGCATAGATTAGATAAAGACACTAGTGGATTAATGCTAGTTGCTAAAAATGAATGGACGCATGAAAAGTTAGCTGAGGCTATTGCTAAAAAAGAAGTTGAAAGGCGTTATTTAGCTATTGTAGAGGGAGTAATAAAAAATGATAGTGGGACAATTGATGCTCCAATAGGAAGAGATATTAATGATCGACAAAAAATGGCGGTAACTGATGTAAATGCTAAAGATGCTATTACGCATTTTAAAGTCTTAAAAAGATTTAAAGATAAGACATTAATAGAATGTATATTGGAAACAGGTAGAACACATCAAATAAGGGTTCATCTAGCTTATATTCATCATCCTGTTGTAAATGATCCAGTTTATAATAAAAAGAAAGCAACTTCCTTTGGGCAAATGCTTCATTCTAAGAGTATAAAATTTATTCATCCTAGAACGAATAAAGAGTTATTTTTTGAAGTAGATGTGCCAGATGAATTTAGAAAAGAATTAAAAAAATTAGAAAATGATTTAAATGAAAAAATTATTGTGGTATAATTATTTTTATTTAGAAATGGGAGGTTAATGGTAATGAAAGAAATGACAGGTTATACATCAATTGATAAGCCTCAAAATAGAGGTTATGGTTTTATGGCTAAACATCCAATTGTACCTGATATGAATGTATATGGGGCAGTTAGAGCTTTAAGTATGTTTTATAGAAATAAAGAAGCAGTAGAATGTTTTGATTTAAAGGCTGATTATAATCAGTTATTAAAAGATTCTGTAACTATTTCTTTGGCCTTAAAGGAATTAGGAGTAAAAAAAGGAGATATAATTGCTGTTAGTATGCCTAATTTTTATCAAGCGGTAGCAACTTTTATGGCTTGTAATAGAATAGGTGCAGTAACAACATTTTTGAATGCAACTGCACCTGAGGAAGAGTTATATCATTATTTAAATTTATTTGAATCACCAATTTTAGTAAATTATGATAAATCAACTGAAGAAAATCAAATTATAAAAAATAAAACAGGAGTTAAACATATAATTACGCTTGATAAAAGTAAAGTAAATGATTTATCATTAAAAGGTAATTATCATATAACAAGTAATGATGATAAAATTGATTTTCATAGTTTAGAGAGTATTTCAAAATATCAAAAGAAGAATTTAGAAATACATTCTGGAAAAGATGATTCATTAATATTATATACTAGTGGTTCTACAGGAGATCCTAAATCAGTAGTATTGACAAATAAAAATATTTTAGCAGCAGGAACGTATTTAAAAAATTCAAGTAAAGCTAAATCTTTAAATGGAGATAGAACTTTGGTATGTGTACCATTTACTTATCCATATGGTTTTGCTACGTCAACAATTATGACTTTATTAACGGGGAAAGCAGCAATATTAGCTCCTAATATGTCAAAAGAGACAATAAGTTATTATTTAGGGAAAAAGCCAAATATTATTTTTGGAAGTCCTGCTTTATTGGATTTGATAATGAAAAATGTTCCAGAAAATCAAGATTTATCATCAATAACTACTTTTATTTCAGGGGGAGATTTTTTAACACCAACACATTCAGAAAGGGGAAGCCAATTTTTTGAAAAACATGGTGCTAAAAATGTTGAAATGGGAAATGGTTCTGGTAATGCTGAAACAGTCAGTTGTGGAACA
Source organism: uncultured Bacilli bacterium (assembly GCA_947630105.1). Classification (GTDB taxonomy): domain Bacteria; phylum Bacillota_I; class Bacilli_A; order RF39; family UBA660; genus CANRGD01. Next base: position 13,172 of record CANRGD010000004.1, read on the forward strand.
AATCCTACAGGAATAGAAATAAGGCCAGAAACGGCAGGTAAAGTATTAGTTGGAACTTCTGCAATGATTGTTGATCCAGAGACAATGGAAGAGAAAAAATATGGTGAAGAAGGATTATTGTGTGTATCTGGAGAACATGTATTTAAGGAATATTATCAAGAACCGGAATTAACCAAAAAGGCTAAATTTAAAAGAAATGGACGAGAGTATTTTAAAACAGGTACAATGGGCTTTATTGATAAAGATGGATATTTTACATTAACTGGAAGAGAATCTAGATTTTATATTATTTCAACATTAAATAAAGTATATTGTGATAGAGTACAATTAATGATGTCTAATTTTGATGAAATTAGTGATTGTGCTATAGTAAAAGTTCCGGATAAAGATATGTTATATGTAAATAAAGCATACATTGTTTTAAAAGATGGAGTAGAACCTAGTAAAGATACAGTTGATAAAATATACAGTCAATGTCTACAACCAATAATTTCTTCTAAAGGAAATGTGGAGCAATTAAAATGGTATGAAATACCAACATATATAGAATTTATTGATGAATTACCTAGAAGAAAGGGAACAGATAAAATAGATTACAAAAAGTTAGAAAAAGATGCTGAGAAAAAAGAAAATAAACTTTTAATAAAAAGATGATAATATTGATGAAATATTATCATTTTTGTTGTATAATTTTGTAAAGATAGGTGATTTCTATGGGAAGTGGGATTTTTTTTCCTATAAGTGCTATTCCTTTTAGTATTTTAACAATTGTATTATTTTATCTTAAAGGACATGTAAAAAATAAAGAAACAAAAATATTTGAAGTGCTAATAATATCTAATTTATGTGGATTAATAATTGAATTATTATGTACTTATGCAGCATTAATATATGGGGCAAATAAAATATTTAGTATTTTAATATTTAAAGCATATTTATTTTATATAATAGTATGGATATCGACTTTTGCATATTATATATTTAGTATTTCTAAAGAAAATGAAAATGTTATAAAAAAAGAACGATATATAATTATAGCAATTTATTATATAATAATAGCAATTATATTAGCTATATTACCAATTGAGCTTGTAATTAAAGATAATTTTCAAATTAGATATACAACTGGTCCTAGTGTTTTCTTTTCCTATTTTATATCTTTTGTAGCAATTATTGTTATAATTGGTTCAATGGTGTTAAATTATAAAAATTTAAAGAGTAAAAAATATGTTCCCGTTTTAGTATTTTTAATTTTGGGTGGGGTAGCTATTTTTATTCAAACTAGATATCCGCAAGTTTTAATTATGACCTATATAGAAACTTTGATTTCAGTGATAATGTTTTTTACGATGGAAAATCCAGATGTTAAAATGATTGAACAATTAACTATAGCTAAAGAGCAAGCAGAAAAAGCTAATAATGCAAAAACTGATTTTTTATCTAGTATGTCTCATGAAATTAGGACTCCACTAAATGCCATAGTTGGTTTTAGTGAGTGTATAGAAGATGCTAAAAATTTAGATGAAGCAAAAGAAAATGCTAAGGATATAGTAATGGCTTCCAATACTTTATTGGAAATAGTAAATGGTATTTTAGATATTTCTAAAATTGAAGCTGGTAAATTAGAAATAGTTAACTCAGCATATGAAGCTAAAGAAGTTTTTTTAGAATTAGCTAAGTTAATAACGCCAAGAATGAGAGAAAAAAATTTAGAATTTACATATTTTATTGCGCCTGATTTACCTACTGTCTTATATGGAGATTGTGCTAATATAAAAAAGATTATTACAAATTTATTGAGTAATGCTTATAAATATACATCAAGAGGATATGTTAGATTTGAAGTAAATTGTGTAAATAGTAAAGAAAACAGTAAATTGATTATTTCTGTTGAAGATACAGGACGAGGAATAAAAAGTGAAAATGTTGATAAATTATTTACTAAATTTGAAAGAATAGATGAAGATCGTAATACGACAATTGAAGGAACGGGATTAGGTTTAGCAATTACTAAACAATTAGTTGAATTAATGGGTGGAAGAATTATAGTGCATACAATTTTTGGAGAAGGTTCTAAATTTACGGTAATTTTAAATCAAAAAATTGGTGCGGAAAAAGACTTAAAAAGAAAAATAACTTATAATAAAAAAATAGAAGAATTTAATTTAAAAGGTGTTAAAATTTTATTAGTTGATGATAATGAACTTAATATAAAAGTTACTAATAAGTTGTTAGAAAAATTTGGAGCAGACAGTATAGTTAATGTGACTTCAGGAAGTGAGTGCTTAAATAAAATTCAAGCTTTGGAAAAATATGATGTTATTTTATTAGATATAATGATGCCTAAAATGTCTGGAGAAGAAACCTTAGAAAAACTAAAAGAAATTCCTGATTTTAACATTCCAGTTGTTGCTTTAACAGCAAATGCTATTACTGGTATGAAGGAAAAATATTTAGAAGAAGGATTTATAGATTATTTAGCTAAACCTATTGAAAAAGAACAATTAATATATGTTTTAAGTAAAATATTAAATAATAATAAAATAGATATAGCTGAAAAAAACGAAGAAAAAATAAGTGCTAAAAAACAAGAAGATGTTTTAGAACCACCTACTATTGATAATATAGAATTTTTAAAAAGTAAAGGCGTACAAATTGAGCAAGCATTAGAATATCTAGGAGATATAGAAACATATAACTTTACAGTTAAAGAATTTTCTCAAGAAATAGAAGAAAAAATTAATGAGTTAGAAAAATATAAACTAGAAAATGATATGGAAAATTATGCTATATTAGTACATTCTTTAAAAAGTGATGCTAAATATTTAGGTTTTATGAAATTTGCGGATATTGCCTATCAACATGAATTAAAAAGTAAAGAAAAAAATCAAGATTATATAAATGCTAATTTTGCTAAATTAGAAGAAGAATTAAGTAAATGTATAAATGTTATTAATGATTATTTACAAAAAATAGATAAGGATTCTCTTTAGAAATTTATCTTTTATATTTTAAACATTTAGTATATAATACTATATAGCAATTTAGGAGGAATTGTTATGAAAAATGAGATATTACTTGATGATAAAAATATTATAGTTATGAAATTATTACATTATTTTATTACAGAAAAAAATTATAATCCTATAATTTTACAAGGTGTTGAGAATGAAATATGGTTAGAGAATTTAGATGAAGATTGTAAAATAGTTAGAATTGTTTCTAATTATATTCATAATGATGAACAATTTAATTTTGATGTTTTTAAAACTAAAAGAATCATGAAAAAAATTAAGAAAAAAACTTTGTCTTTTAGTTTGAATGTATTAAGTATTTTTTTAGATTTAGGAGATAATGTTACTAAAGAAATTAATACTAACCCTAATTTACTTAGTGTAAATGCTAAAGATGAAGAGGATATTAAGAAAAATCCTTTAATAGATAAGGTTTTTCCTGATTTAAAAAAGAAATTGACTTATTCTGAAGAGGGAGTTGAATTATTTATAAAAATAACAAATGATATAAATAAACATAATAGAGAAGATGCTAGTAAAATTGAAAAAGTATTTAAAAGTAAATTTCCATATTTTACTTATACTTTAATTATTATGAATGTAATTTTATATGTTTTTCCAATTTTGATTGGTAAATATGATGAAATTATTCAACTTTTTTGTATTCATGGACCAAGTATTAGAGCTTTCCAATATTATAGATTAATTACAGGTATATTTTTACATGGTAATATTTTACATTTATTATTTAATTGCTATGCATTGTATGTAATTGGATCACAATTAGAAAGTTTTTTAGGTAAAGTTAAATTTATTATAATTTATTTATTTTCGGGCTTAACAGGAGCATTATTTTCAATGACATTTGGAGGTAACTATGCATCAATAGGAGCTAGTGGAGCTATTTTTGGTCTTATGGGTTCCCTTGTTTATTTTGGATATCATTATCGAGTTTATTTGGGAAATGTTATTAATTCACAAATAATTCCCCTTATTGTTTTAAATTTAATTTTAGGATTTTTAATGAGTGGCGTAGATAATTTTGCTCATATAGGAGGACTAATTGGTGGAACTTTAATTACTATTGCGTTAGGAGTTAAAGATAAAAGTTCTATATTTGAAAGAATTAATGGTTTTATAGTTACTTTGATTTTTTTAGCTTTTGCTTGGTATATGGCATTTGTTTATGCGATTAAGTAAAAATTGTTGAATTTGTTAGGGATAAATGCTATCATAAAGATATGAAATATAGAGGTGATTATTATGGCCCAAGAGCAAACTAATTTATTTGATATTAAAGAACTAGATACTACTTTTGTTAGAAAGACTTTGAATGAGGTTTATACTGCTTTAGAAGAGCGAGGATATAATCCAACTAATCAAATTGTAGGTTATCTAATAAGTGGAGATCCTGGTTATATTTCTAGTTATAAAGATGCTAGAAATAGAATTCAAGAAATAGATAGGGCGAAAATTGTCGAAATTCTTTTAGATGAATTTCGAAAGAATGAATAAATGCGTTATTTAGGACTTGACTTGGGCAGTAAAACTTTAGGTATCGCTGTTAGTGATAAAACTGGTATGATTGCTTCTAGCGTAAAAACTATAAGACATAATGAAGAATATGAAAAGCTATTAAATATAATATGTGATATTGTTAAAGAGATGAATATTGAGGCAATAGTGTTAGGCTTTCCCAAGAATATGGATAATTCTATTGGAATAAAAGGACAATTGAGTTTAGATTTTAAAGAGAAACTAGCTCAGGTAGTTTCAGTTCCTATATTTTTGCAAGATGAAAGACTAACTACTAAAACTGCAACAGATATGTTAATAGATGGGAATATTTCAAGAAAAAAAAGAAAAAAAATAGTTGATAGTGTAGCAGCTACAATTATTTTACAAACATTTTTAGATAAGGAGAATAAAAAATGAAGAAAAATACTTTTTCAATGATAGACGAAAATGGTAACGAAGTTGTTTATGATGTGTTATTTACATTTGAAAGTGAAGAAACTAATAAAAATTATATAGTTTATACAGATAATACAAAGGATGAAAATGGTAATATAGAAGTATATGCATCTATTTATGATCCAGAAAATCCTAAGAGTAAATTAGAAGCTATTGAAACAGAAAAAGAATGGAAAGTTATAGAAACTATTTTAAATACATTACAAGAAGAGATTAAAAAGAAAAGTGATGAAGATGTAACTAATGAGCAATAGCTCTTTATTTTTTCTGGAGGTACAAGTGTGATAAAAAGAAAACCAAAATTGTTATTAATCGTAATCATTATAGTAGTAGTTTTTATAAGTAGTGGACTAGGGATGTATATTTATTTAAGTAGTCCTGTTAATAAAAAGAGTGATGCTTCAATAGAAGTTGTAATTAAAAGTGGAAGCAGTGTAAAACAAATTGCAAAAGAATTAAAACAAAAAAATTTAATAAAAAATACTTTGTTTTTTCAATTTTATGTAAAACTTAGTAATGTTAATTCTTTAAAAGCAACAACTTATGTTTTTAAGAAAAGTATGTCTTTAAAAGAGATAGTTAAGTCATTAGAAGAGGGTAATTCATATAATCCTGATGTTATTAGTATTACATTTAAAGAAGGAAAGAGAATAACAGATTATGCTAAGGAAATAGAAAAAAAGACAACTAATACTTATGAAGATGTAATTGCAGTAATGCAAGATAAAGTATATATAAAGACTTTAATTGATAAATATTGGTTTTTAACAGATAAAATTTTAGATGAAAATATATATTATCCATTAGAAGGATATTTGGCTGCTAATACATATGATTTTGCTAATAAAAATGTAGCTGTTAAAGATATTGTTGAAACAATGTTACAAGAAATGGATAATATGCTAAAAAAATATAAAAATTATAGTGATATACATTCATATATAACAATGGCATCTTTAGTTGAATTAGAAGGAACAAATACAGAAAATAGAAAAATGATTGTAGGAGTATTTAATAATAGAATAGATGCAAAAATGAATTTAGGCAGTGATGTTTCTACATATTATGCATTACAAGTTCCTATGACTAGTGATTTAACAGCTGAGCAATTTGGATTTGTAAGTCCTTATAATACTAGGGGAGCTAATATGATTGGAAAGTTACCAATTGGCCCAATTTGTAGTATTAGTAAAAGTAGTTTAGAAGCAAGTTTTAATCCTACTAAAAATGATTATTTATATTTTGTAGCAGATAAATATGGAAATATATTTTATACTAAAACTAATGCAGAACATGTTGCTAAAGTAAATGAAATAAAAGAAAAAGGTGACTGGCTATGGTAAATAGTGCAAGTGTTATAAAAGATATAAAAAATTATGCTGATATAGAAAATGTTCCTATTATTAATGATAAAAGTTTAGAACATATTAAATATTTAATAAAGAAATATCAAATAAAAAATATTTTAGAAATAGGAACAGCTATAGGTTATTCAGCTATTGAAATGGCATTAGTTGATAGTGATATAAATATTACAACTATTGAAAGAGATGAAAAAAGGTATTTAGAAGCAATAAAAAATATAAAAAAACTTAATTTAGAAAAGAGAATAAACTTAATTTATAATGATGCTTTAAATGTTCAATTAGGGGATAAATTTGATATGATTTTTATTGATGCTGCTAAGGCTCAAAATATAAAGTTTTTTGAAAAATTTGAAAAAAATTTAAATGATAGGGGAATTATTATTACAGATAATATTAAATTTCATGGATTAGTTGACAGTCAAGATATAAAAAGTAAAAATTTGAAGTCTTTAGTGAGAAAAATTCGTGATTATATTACTTATTTAAAGGAAAATAGTAATTATGAAACGGAATTTATAGATATTGGAGATGGGTTAGCTATTAGTTATAAAAAATAGTATTTATAAATTCTTTAAAAGAGGTGATAAAAATGGCATTAATTCAAATACTTGATTGTAGTGATACTTTAGGAACATGTTGTAGTGATTATGGAATTGTAAGTGTTTTAGATGTAATAAGAAAAGTATTAGAATTATTTCAATTACTTGTACCAATTTTACTTATAGTTGGAACTACTGTACAATTTATAGTTTTAGCTTCAAATCCTGAAGCTAAAGATGGATTAAAAAAGTTATCAAATAAATATATTGCTGCTGTTGTGTGTTTCTTTTTACCAATAATTGTTAATGTTGTATTAAATTTATTACCTGAAAATTTTGAAATTTCTTCTTGTTGGCAAACAGCAAAAGTTTCTGCAGAAATGGTGAGAATGCAAGAATCAAAATATATTAATCCCCATACTAAAGAAGCAAAATCTATAATAATAAATGCTGATGATTATGAAAAAGCTTCAAAAAATAATGATAATAGTAATAGTAGTGATAAAGCAAAAGAAATTGTTGCTTATGCCAAAAGCTTTGTAGGACAACGTTATGTTTATGGAGGTAGTTGGAATGGGGAACTTCCCTATACAGGTACAGATTGTAGTGGATTCGTGCAAGGTGTATTTAAACATTTTGGAATAAATTTAAGCAGAACTACTTATAGCCAATGGGCAGATACTAATTCTTATACATTAGTTAGTTCTGGTAGTATTCAAGCTGGTGACTTAGTAATGTATGATGGACATGTAGGCATATTAACTGGAAATGGGTATGAAATGGTGCATGCACAATCGACAAGGACAGGGATAGTTTTGTCTAATGATTATAGAACATGTTCAAGTAAAGCTATCTTAGGTATTATGCGTATAAAAGGGGTTAACTAGGAGGATTTATGTTATTAAAAGAAAAAAAGGTACATAATAATAAGAAAAATACTAAAGCAATGAATAAAAATAATACTATTATTATTGCTATTACAGCAGCTGTTTTTGGAATTATATTTGTTATTGTGTTTATGATTAATCAAAATAATAATAGAAATTATAATAATATAAAGATTACTAAAAATAAGTATTTAGTTTATACAAAAACTGAAAATACAACTGGTAAATTTTCTCAAGAAATTCCTTTTTTAAATATTGATTGTCCTATTGCTGAAAGTATTAATAAAGACATAGATATGTTTTTAAGTTCATTTAATAATTCTAATAAAAATATTATTAATTATGAGTATAATATAAATGGAATAATTTTATCATTAGTAGTGAAAGTTGTTGATTATGATACAACTAATGCTCCTAATGTTTATTTTAGAACTTATAATTTTAATTTGGATACTTTAGAAGCTATTTCGGATGAGGCATTATTAAATTTTTTTGGAGTAGAGGCTGATACAGTTAGACAAAAAATTGAAGATAAATTTAAAGATTATTATTATGAGGAACTAAAAGAAGGGTATTTGAATCAAAGTGAATGTGATTTTGATTGTTTTATTACTTACCGAGGATTTCAGGGGTATATGGAAGATATTCATTACTATGTAGAAGCTGGTAAATTAGTTTTGTTTAAACCATTTATATTTGCTTCTATTTATGGGGAAGAAGAATTTTTTACAGATGAACATTTTAAATTTTTAATAGCAAATTTTTCTAATAAATAAAATAATAGTTACATTAAGTTGAGAAGGATTGTTTATTATGGAAGAAAAAAGTAATAAAAATTTAGGGTTTATAATAATTATTTGGGTACTTGTATTATTAATAATAGTCTTAGCTGGCTATATTTTAATTGATAAAAATATTATTAGCTTTAAAGATAATAAGATAGGGGTGTCTGATTCAGAAAATATAGGTGTGGATATAGAAGATAGAGAAGAAAAAATTAGTATTAATAATTCTGTTATTAAAACAATGTTTGAAAGTGCTCATGGATATTCAATTGGTCCTTGGGAACCAATTTTTGCTGCGGGAGGCTATGATATCAAAACAGCTGATACTGATTTTAAATTTAAATTATCTTTTAAACAATGGGAAAAAGAAGTAAAAACTTATGATACAACACAAAATGGATTATATTATGAAGTTAGCGAAGAAGCTGTAAAAAATGGGTATGAAAAATTATTTGGTCCTAATACTTATAAAAATATTGCACAAATAAAAACAGAATGTGAAACTTATACATATGATGCTACTAATAAGGTTTATCGTGCTGATGTTGGAGGTTGTGGAGGAGTAGCAGTTTTTGATGTTTATGAAAAAATTATTTCTGCAACACGATATAGTGATAGGATAGAAATAGTTAGTGCAGTATTTTATGAAGAAGAAAATTCTTTATATAAAGATTATACTAAAACTAGTAGATTAACTGGTAATACTTGGCAAGATATTTCTAATACCGAAGAAAATGTTTTAAAAATAAAAGAATTAAAAGATCAATATATTGAAAGTAATAAAGATAATTTAGAACAATATAGGTATATTTTTAAAGTGGCTGAGGATGGATTTTATTATATTGATCAAGTTAAACGAACTAAATCATAAATTAAATTTATTAAAAAGCTTTGGCTTTTTTTTAATTTCCATTTGAGATATAATATGAATTTAGAGGTGATGATAATGAAATTATTAGTAGAGTTATCAGAAAAAAATGAAGATATATATAAAGAAGTTGATGGAGTTATTGTTGCCTTAAAAGGCTTGGCTATAGAAAGTGATGTTTATTACACTATTAAAGAAATAGAAAATATTGTTTCTAAGTATCCAAAATTAGAAGTTTTTGTAAAAATAAATAAAAATATTTTTAATAAAGATTTAGAAATTCTTAAAGAGGCTTTAATAAAATTAGATAAATTAAATATTAAAGGAATTTTATTTTATGATATAGCTATTTTACAACTAAAAAAAGATTTAAAACTAAATGTAGAGTTAGTTTGGAATCAAACACATATGGTTAATAATTATGAAACTTGTAATTATTATTATGAGCATGGTGTAAAATATGCAATATTAGGAAAAGAAATAACACTGGATGAAATAATAGAAATTGTGAAAAATGCTAAAACGCAAACAATAGTAGAAGTGGTAGGAATTCCAAGTGTTGCCTTTTCCAAAAGAAAATTACTTTCTAATTATTATAGTGATTTACATAAAAGTGCAAAAAATAAAATAGTAATTGAAGAAAAGATAACAAAAGATCACTATGAAGTAATTGAAGATGATAATGGAACAAGTTTTTATTTAGATAAAGTTGTTAATGCTACAGGAATTATACGTACTTTGTATTTAAATGAAACTGAGTACATTTTAATGCGTGAAAAAGGCCTTGAAAAGGTGTTTTATGAGTTAGTTGTTGATACTAAAAAGTATATTGATAATAAATGTGAAGATAATACGTATGTTGATAAATATAAGATGCTTGGAGAATTTACTAATTTCTTTTTTAAGAAAACTATTTATAGGGTGAAGAAGAATGAAAAAAATTGAATTATTAGCTCCAGCTGGAGATTTGGAAAGATTAAAAATTGATTTACTTTATGGAGCAGATGCGGTATATATTGGCGGAGAAAATTATGGGCTTAGGGCTAATGCTCCTAATTTTACTTTGGATGAAATTAAAGAGGGATGTTTATTTGCTCATAAGCTAAAAAAGAAAGTTTATTTAACTCTTAATATTGTTTTTCATAATGAAGATATGAAAGATGTTTTTTCATATATTGAAAAAGTAGTTGAGGCGGGAATTGATGCTTTTATTGTTAGTGATCCTTTTATAATATCTTTTATAAAAGATAATTTTAAGGTAGAAGTTCATTTGTCAACTCAAAATTCAACTAGTAATTATAAGAGTGTTGAATATTTTAAAAATGAAGGTGTTGATCGAGTAGTTTTAGCACGAGAGTTATCTAAAATAGAAATTAAAGAGATAATTGATAAAACAAAAATGGATATTGAAGTATTTATTCATGGAGCAATGTGTACTTGTTATAGCGGTAGATGTAGTTTATCTAATTATGTTACTAATCGAGATGCTAATAGGGGAGGCTGTGCTCAAGTTTGCCGGTTTGCCTTTAAGACGGATGAAGAAAAAGATTTTACTTTTGCGACAAAAGATTTAAATATGGCAAAATATATTAAAGATTTAATAGAGATTGGTGTTAGTAGTTTAAAAATTGAAGGTAGAATGAGATCAATTTATTATTTAGCTACAGTTATAGGATGTTATAGGGAAATAATTGATAGTTATTATTCTAATGATTTAACAGATCGAAAGCTTACAAGACTGCAACAAATATTAGATAGAGTAGCTAATAGAGCTACAGCAGAACATTATTTCATGAAAGAAGCAGATGCAACTGATCAATATTATTCAGGAAGAGTAGAATTATCTAATCAAGATTATTTGGGATTAATAATAGGATATGATAAAAAAAACAAGTGCTTAATTTTAAGAGAAAGAAATTATTTTGAAGTGGGAGATGAAATTGAAATATTTACTCCAGAACATAAAAATTATAAACTAGTTGTTAAAAATATATATGACGAAAATATGAATAAATTATTGGTTGCTAGGCATCCAGAAGAAATTCTAAAAATTGAATTTTGTGAAGAATTACCTAAATATTCGATGATTAGACTAATTAAAAAAAATGAAAACAAAAGTAGGTGAGTTAATGAAAAATATAGAAATAGTTAAACATAATTTTTTGAATAAAGAAAGCTATTTAAATGAATATGCTACAAAAAGTAGTGATGCTATCAGATTAAAGGTAATGCAAGAGGATTATAGACCACCTTATTTTCATGATATTGATAGAATTATTCATTCTTATTCCTATACAAGATATTTAGATAAGACACAAGTTTTTACAAGAAGTATGAATGATCATATCAGTAAAAGAATTACACATGTACAACTTGTTAGTAAAATTGCTAGAACTATTGGAAGAGCCCTTAATTTAAATGAAGATTTAATTGAAGCTATTGCTTTAGGACATGATATAGGACATACTCCTTTGGGACATGTAGGAGAAGAAATACTTAATGAAATATCACAACGAGAATTAGGTTTATATTTTGCACATAATATTCAAAGTGTTAGACATTATATGGAAGTGGAAAATGCAGGAGAAGGGTTAAATTTAACTATTCAAGTATTAGATGGAATTATGTGTCATAATGGAGAGCTGCTAACAAATATTTATGAACCTGTTGCTAAAACAAAAGAAGAATTTTTAGCAGAATATAATGATGCGTATAAAGATTTAAATAAAGCAAGTAAAAATCATCCTATGACTTTAGAAGGCTGTGTTGTTAGAATTAGTGACATTATTGGTTATATTGGAAGAGATATTGAAGATGCAATAATGATTGGTAAAATTAAAAGAGAAATTCTTCCTAAAGAAATAAGAGATGTTTTAGGTGATAATAATAAAGATATTGTTAATAATATTATTGATGATATTATTAGTAATAGTTTAGCTAAACCATATATAAAATTAAGTGATAAAGTTTTTAAAGCTTTATTTCGACTAAAAAAATTTAATTATGAAAATATTTATAAGTATAGTTTAAGTAAAAAAGAAAAAGAATATTATAGGAAAGGTATGAATACTATTTATAGTAATTATTTAAAGGCAATTTTAAATAATGATAAAAATAATATTATTTTTAATATATTTTTAAATTATCAAAAACCAAGGTATTTGAAAGATACTGATCCTAAAAGAATGGTTATTGATTTTATAGCTGGAATGACTGATGAATTATTTATAAATGAAGTAAAACTTGCATTTGAAAAGAAAATGTGATATAATATGTCCAATTTTCAGATAACAGATATTATTTTAGTTATTGCAACTTTTGATTTATTATGATATACTGTGGCAAGTTGAATTTAAATTCAATGATAAGCAAATTTAGAGGTGATAATTATGGGAAATAAAAATACAGTCTATTTAACTCAAGAAGGGTTAGATGAATTAAAAAAAGAATTGGATGATTTGATTAATGTAAAACGTCCAGAAAATATTCAAGCTATAAAAGAGGCTAGATCTTTAGGAGATTTATCAGAAAATGCTGAATATGATGCGGCGCGTAATGAACAAGCAGTTATTGAAGCAAGAATTAAACAATTAGAAAAAATGTTAGAAAATGTTTCTATAATTAAAGAAGTATCTAAAGATAAAGTAAGTATTGGTAATACAGTTTCCATTAAATATGTTGATGATAATGAAGAAGATGAATATAAAATAGTAGGTAGTCAAGAAGCAAATCCTTTTGAAAGTAAAATTTCTAACGAAAGTCCAATTGCTCAAGCATTATTTGATCATAAAGTTGGAGATATTGTAACTGTTGAAAGTCCAAATGGTTCATATGAAGTAGAAATAATTAATATTGAATAAATTGAAATTATATTTCGACAAGAAAGTTAAAAAAAATAGTTTATAAAGAGAATAAACTATTTTTTTTGAGGTGAAATATGAGTTCATTAATTAATATATTATTTATATTTATTGGAAAGAATAATTTTTTTGAGTTAAATAGAACAAAAAATTATATTATAGAGAAAAATTATATAAAAGAAGAAGTGGAGTATTTAAAAGAAAATAAAGTTTTAAAAATAAATATAGAAATTCCTAAAGAATATTCAAAAAAACAAATAGAAATAGAACCTAGTATTTTTGATGGATTAAGGGAATATAAAAAAATAAGGGCTGATGAACAAACTGATGTGATAATTGAAATTTTTAATAAAAGTAGATATACATATAAATATAAAGCTAAAAGTTTTAAAGTTGAGACGGTAAAGATAACTAGGGATTTTGATAATTATAAAAAAAGTGGTGGAGTAGGATTTGATAAAAAAGATATATATGAAATATTTATACCTATTAGGTGTTATAATGAAGCATTATATTCTTTATATAATGATGAGTTTAAAGAAGAATATTTAAAAGATGAGATATTAGATAGTAAACTTAAAAGTAGAGGATATGATGGTATTAAACAATTAGATAACTATTATAAAGATTTTTTTAATTTAAAATATGGTAAAAACTATAAAAAATTTGAGGATGTAGATGTAGATTTAAAAGGAAAAATATTTAAGGGGGAGACTAGTTCTATATTTGAGAGCAATATACTAATAATAGAGGAAGCTTATAAATATTTTTATCAAAATATTATGACAATTATATTAAAAGATAAAAATAAAAAATATAGTATATATGATATTATGAATAGTAATAGTGGAGATACATATTTAAAAGATGAATTGGCTGTTATTAATAATAATAGTAAAAAAAAGCTAAAATTAACTATAAATATAAATAACTATTATGAAGCATTTGAAAAGTATAATTATTATGGAAATTTAAGATTTATACTTGAAAAATGACTAAAATTAATAGTTTTTTATTTTTGTCTTTAAAAATAAAAAAAATTGAGATATACTTAATGTAAGATAAGATAATAGGGAGTGACGTGGTAAGATGATTATCAGAAAACCTTATGCTTTTTTAATTAAAAATTTTAGAAAAATTCATATTTTCTTGTTTATTATATGTGCTTATATATATTATAAAATGTTACGAGTAAGTTCATTTGTACGAGAATTTATGGAGTTGGGAAGTTATGATGTATATAATGAACCAATATCTAAATATATATCAGGGATTACTATTTTAAGTTTATTAATTATAATTTCTACTAGTATAATACTTATTATTTTATTGAAACATAAAAATAAACCTTGGAAATTATACTTGTTATTTATGAGTTATGTGGTAATATTATTAATTTTTATGTGGACTTCTAGTTTTTTTAATTCTTATAATGGTAGTTTGGAAACTACTAATATTAGATTAATTAGGGATTTATTATTTATAAGTTCTATTTTTCAATATCCTGTATTTATAATTTTATTAATGCGTATATTTGGTATTGATCTTCATAAATTTAATTTTAATAAAGATGTTGAATTTTTAGAATTAGATAGTGAAGATCGTGATGAAGTTGAAATTAGTATAGATATTGATAAAGAATCTTTTAAAAGATTATATAGAAAATTTTTAAGAAATTTAAATTACTTTTATTTAGAACATAAAGCTATTTGTAATACAGTTATTGTAGCTATAGTAATAATTTTAATTAGAAATGCCTATGTTTTTATTTTTGTAACTAATAAATCTTATATGGAAAATGAAATTTTAAATGCAAATGGATATTCGATTAAAATAAATAATAGTTATTATACAAATAGGAAATATAATGGAGAAATTATTTCTAATAAGCAAAGTTTTATTGTTATTGATTTAACAATTAAAAATAATATTGCAGAGAGAAATATAGATTTAGATAATTTTCATGTTTTAAATGGAGTGGAAAATTATAAACAAACTAAAAAAACTTATGAGACAGAATTTAAAGATTTAGGTGTATCAACAGATAGTGTGCAAAAAATAAAAAAAGATGAGAGTAAAAACTTTATTTTAATTTATAGAGTGGATAATAAATTACCAATTAAAAGATTTGTCTTATATTATCAAGAATTAGGAAATAATCCATTTTTAAGAAAAATAAAATTATCTATTAAAGATGTTTCGAAGATTAAAGAAAATAAAGAATTAAATTTGGGGGATGAATTAGATATCAATATTTTAAATAAGCAGGAAAAGATTATTTTTGAAGAGTATAAATTTTTAGATGAAATGAATTATATATATCAAAGTTGTATTGGAAATAAATGTGTTAATAAGACGGAGATGTGTACGGCTAAAGAAGGGGAAAAAATTCTTTATTTATCTTTTTCATCAGATACATTTGAGGGAAAAGAAATGATTGACTTTTCAAGTAGTTATGGTAAAATTATTTATAAGAATAGCGTAGGTAAAGAAGAGACTTTGGAAATAAAAAATTATGTACATAAAAATTATAATGGTAAATATTTGTATTTGAGAGTTCCAGCAGAAATTACTACGGCAACTGATATAAAGCTTGTATTTACAGTAAGAAATAATAAATATATTTATAATTTATTAAAGGGAGAGTAAACATGAATAAAAAGGTTATTAAATATATAAAATTAGCTATCACATTTGGTATTGTAGCACTATTTGTATGGTTTTTAGTTTTATATCCATATATTAAGTTTAAAGGATATGAAAAAGCAATGGAAAAAGCTGGAAAAAGATATTTTTCAATTAATAGTACAGAATTGCCTTCTGGAGAAAGAATTAAGACAATTACCTTACAAGATTTATATTATAAATCATTTTTAAATGAAGATTTTTATATTCCCTATACTAAAAAGCCTTGTTCTTTAAAAGAAAGTTTTATTAAAGTAAAAAGAGTAGATGGAGAATATAAGTATTATACATATTTACAATGTGGTGTTATTGCTTCAAATATAGATCATAAAGGACCAACTATTACTTTAAATGGTAAAGAAGATATTACTATTACTAGAGGTGATGAGTTTACTGATCCAGGAGTAAAAAGTGTTGTTGATAATGTAGATGGTAAAATGAATACTAATAAAGTTACAATAAAGGGAAAAGTTGATACAACTAAAGTTGGAACTTATGAAGTTACTTATAGTGCTTTAGATTCTTTAAATAATAAAACAGAAGTTGTTAGAAAAGTTAATGTTGTTGAAAGATTAATTAGTACAGCTAAAGATACTATTAAAAGTACTAATAGTACTAATAATTATTATATGGGTGATTCAAAAAATAGTTATCTATTATTTTCAGGAATGCTTTTTAGGATAATGGCAGTTGATGGTAATAATGTAAAGATTGTTGCAAATAATGATATTGCAAATGTTAATTATGAAGGAATAGATAAGTGGTTAAGTGATTATTTTTATAAACATTTAACTAAAGAGAGTAAAAAATTAATAGTTAATAATAAATATTGTAATATGAAAGTTACAAATGAAAATTTAAATTCTACGGAATGTAGTTCTTATACAGGGTCTAGAAGTAGTTATATTCCTTCAATTGTTGATGTTAACTTATCAAAAGATGAGCAAGGTAATACTTATTTAAAACCATCTACTATGAGTTGGATTGCAGAATCAATGGATGATAATACAGGATATGTAATAAGAAATTATTTCTTTGGAGAGTATTATAATGATACATTTTTAGCAGTAAATAAGAAATATAATTTTGGAATTAGACCTGTAATTACTATAAAAGGTGATACATTAATAAAATCAGGTACTGGTACAGTAGATAATCCTTATACGTTAGGAGATATAATACCTGGTAAAGTAGATGATAAAGTTAATACAAGATTTTCAGGAGAATATTTAAACATTGCAGGTAATGATTATAGAATTATTGAAACATTAGATGATGGAACAACAAAAGTTATAGGTGAATATTCAATATTTAATGATAGAGAACAAATTACTACTAAGTATAATGTTGCTGCTGAAGAAGAAGTATATAATCCAAAACAACAAGGAAATGTAGGTTATTTTATAAATAATAAAATAAGTGAATATATAAATACTAGTTATTTTGTTAATCATCAAATAGAAGTTCCAATTTATAAAAATGATGCTGCTTATGGTAAAGAAAGTGAAACAAAGAAATATAAAGTTAAATTATCAGCTCCTAATATGTATGAAATGTTTAGTACTTTTAATGATAATTCATTTATGAAATCTTATTGGTTAATTAATTCATCTTTAAATAATGATTTAAAATATGCTGTTTCTGATATTGGATCAGTAATGTATTATGAAAATGGAGCAGCAAATTATGATTATTATGGAATTAGACCAGTTGGATATTTAAATAAAAATTGTTCTATTGTTAGTGGAAAAGGTACTAAAAACAATCCATATATAATTGATAAGTAGGTGATAATTATGACAAAGAAAAAAAGAAAAGCAAATTATAATAAAATAATTATTTTAGGAATTGCTTTTCTAATTTTCTGTTTAATAATTGGTAGTGGTATTTTTTGGATCTTGTCAAAAAAATATACGATAGTATCTAGAGTTTCAAATATAGAGGAATATTCAAAAAATGATCCACAAGAATATAAAACAGTAGGGTGGCTTAAAGTTGAAGGAACTAATATAGATTATCCAGTAATATATGGACCTAAATATGATATAAGTAAAAAGGTTGATGATTTTGTATGGACTGAGGCAGACTTTAATGATTTAAATAATATAGTGTTTATTACAGGACATAATATTTTGAATTTATCTAATAAACCTTTAATAACAGATGCTAATCATAAAAGATTTGAACAATTAATGAGTTTTACATATTTAGATTTTGTTAAAGAAAATAAGTATATTCAATATACATTTAATGGGAAAGATTATCTTTATAAAATATTTGCTGTTTCTTATGTTAAACCTAATGAATTAGATGTTTATAATGATACTATGTATAAAGTTGAAGAATTACAAGGATACATTAATAAATCTTTAAAAAATAGTATTTTTGATTTTGATGTTAAGGTTAATGGAAAGGATAAAGTAATATCTCTTATAACTTGTACAAGAATGATGAAATTAAAAAATGCTAATTATAATTTTAAAGTAGATGCTAGGCTAGTTAGAAAAGGTGAATTAATAAAAAATTATAAAGTTAAAAAGAATACAAATTATAAAGAAATAGAGAAATATATGAAAGGTGGAGATGTAGATGAAAAAGCGTAATAAAAGAATAATTGGGGTAGTTATATTCTTATTAGCGTTAGGTCTCCTAGGAACATTATTTATTGATACTGATAAAGTTAAGGCTGCAAATAAAACAAATAAAGTTAAATGTGATTCTGTGAGAGTAGAAGAAGAATTAGGATTAAATGTGGCTCCTGATCTTGGAGATTCTTCTAATATAATTCTTGCTTCAGATAAAGGAGCATTTAAAATAGTAGAGGTTACAGAAAATAAAGATAAAATACTTACAGAAGAAAGTAAATATATAGGTGTAGTGTTTGGGGCTGATGCAGGAAGTAGATTAACTTTAAAAGTTAAAAATTCTGGTGTTAGTTCTAGCGATCAAGTTACTTTAAAGCTTCAATTGACTACTGATTCTATAGAAGGTTGTAATAAAGAAGGATATGAATTTACATATAGTTTTACTTTAGCTAATTCTTCTAACACTAAGACGCTTTCTCCTAATCCTCAATATAATACTTATTGTACATTTATTAGAACAGGACAAGATTATAATAAAAAGTTTTCAGATATTGTAAGTCTTTGGAATAGTAATTTTTCTAGTGACTATCAAGAAACTGCTGATTATTGTTATAATGCTAATGTAAAAGTTGTTTTAAGTGATAATACAGTTATAAATATGATTAAGGCAGCAGTTAATGCATCATATTATCAATCAATTGAAAATGAAGATATTGGTGATAGTGAATTTAATATTCGTTTTAAGGCTTGGAAAGAAGAAGCTCAAAAAACAAAGAGCCATGTATTTGAAGACAATAGTTATTTTAAGCGTGGTGGTGATGATTCTAAATTTAATTTTAATGATGATAGTTTAAAAATTGATCCTATAGGGTTAACGTGTAATGCTGAATATACTGGAACATTATATAATGATGATGGGACATATGATTATGCTAATTCACAATATTATTATGCAAAAGAAACAGCAACTAGAAAAATAGCTTATAACAGTTGGAAAACAGGAAGTCGGGCACCAAGTACCAATAATGGTAGAGCTACTAATCGAAGTGATGCTTTAAAGATAACAGGTAATTCTAAAAATGTATGTGATATATCATGTGAAGAAGTTGTAAAGGTTGATTATGGACCACCTATTGCTTCTAAAGCGGGGTTATGTTTTGAATATCGAGTTAAAATAGCTAGTAAGGTAAAATGTAGTTCAAAAATTAATAAAAAATCTCAACCTAAACGAGATGATGATGTTTGTACACCATATCCATTATGTCAAAACGGTACGGTATTATATATGCATCAAGGAGGTCCAGTAGAAGAATTTGAAAAGTGTATTAATGAATGTGATGGTGGAAAATATAGCCAAAGTTGTAGTAATAAATGTTATGATGAAGTATATGGAAAGCAAAATAATATATTGAATACTAGATTTAATTCTTTTATAAGTCCAAGTAAAATAAGTTTTGATGAAAATGTAAGTTATACATGTTCTAATGGTAAAGTTTTACCAACAAAAGGTTTTTACATACGTACAAGTAATGGTACTATTGATTGGCAATCAGCAATGCCTAATGGAAAATTTAGTTATGGAAGATATTATCTTGAAGAAGAATTAACTAGAACATGTGATGATCATGGAGAAGTAAAAGGAACATATGGTGTATTTAGAGATGATGGTATTAAAAGACATAATTATGGTTCATATTTTTGTCAGGATTCATGTTCCTGGGAAGGGTGTGCTGATGCTACTTACTTAAATGCTAAAGATGCTGATGCAGATTATAATCAACAAATGGAAGATTGGGAAGCTGCCATTAAAGATTGTGCTGCTAAAGCTTCTTGTACTGAAAAAACAGCGGAATTTACTATGACAACTAGTTATACTGATGATAAAGGTACTAAAAAAACGATAACGTATCCAGCATCTAGTAGTAGTAAATTAAATTCAAAAAGCAAAGAAGATACTCCTGATTCTACGCAAACTAGCGATTCTGTTATTATAGATTATAATGGATGTTATGAAGATACTGATAATAGAAATTGGTATGAAACAGAAATTACATATCCTGGAACATGGATAAACAATAAAACTGGAGAAATTTCATTTACTCCAAGAACTGATAGAGGATGGTATGAAGAAAAAGGAAAATTCTGTTTACCTTTAAATGCTCAAAATGTTAATGTTGAGTGGTGGAATTGGTATATGAAATCTACGGCTCTTAAACAAGGCAATGATTACATGTATGAAAGTTCTAATTATGCGGATTCATGTTCAGCAATTAATAAAACAAATACTAGTAAAGCTAATATTAATAGTATTAAGGACGATATTATTTGGAATATAGCTGCAAAAATTAGAAAATTTGGACATTTTGGTTGGAAATTTGATGTTAGTTGTTTTTATGCATTAAATGATAATCCTGGTGAGGAAACAAATTCTTCTAGTAATTCCACTGATGATACTAGTATGTGTGAAACTAGTCCAACTAATTATCGTGTTAGAACTGTAGATAATAGTAATTTATTCCCAAGTGAAAAAGGAAATGATACTTTAGATAAATCTATTACTGGTAGAGAGGCTGGATTTAACTGGACAGATGCGGCAGCATTGAATAAATATAATAATTCGGGTGCTTATAATGTTATACCATCTCAATATATTGCTAATGTTCAAACAAGAGGTGATACAATTTATCAAAATGATAATCAATATTTAGACTATTCATTCCATTTAACACCTACTGATTTGAGTAATATAAGAAAGTTTAATAAAGCAAATGGAGCATATACTAACTTTACAGGTAATTCAAGTATTATAAATGGTGTCTCAGCTTATGCTAGTAGCTTATTTAGAAATGGTGGAACAATCAAGGCTAATTCTTTAGGAAATATTGGTTGCAACAATGATGGAATTGGCAATAATTGTGAGAATTTTAAGGAGGGTTAAAAGAATATGAATAAAGGTATGTTAACGGTTGGAATTATTTTATTAGCTTTGATTTCATTATTATTAATAAATGTTTTAAGTAATTATGAAACAGGTGGAGAATTAGATTATTATTTGTTAAAGGAAACAACAACCGCAGCTATGGAAGATGCAATTGATTATAAATTTTATAGAGAAAATTCATTATATAGAATCGACAAAGAAAAGTTCGTTGAGAGCTTTCTTCGTCGATTTGCAGATAATGTAGATAATACTCGAACTTATGATATAAAATTTTATGATATTAATGAGGTGCCTCCTAAAGTAAGTGTTAAAATTGATTCTTTAACAGTTTTAAGTTTTCAAAATTCAGCAGCTAATATTTCAACTCAAATAGATTCTATTGTGGAATCTAATTATATAGGTGATCCTTATACTGAATATGGTCTTAAAGATTATAATAATATTTTAGGTAAACCGAATGAATCATAAGGAATTAAAATAGAAAGGGTGATAAAATGGGGAATATAAGTCAAAGTATAAAAAAATTTATGCAAAATAAGAATACAGTTACAGTATTAGGTGTAATTGCAGCAATTGCAGTTTTATATGTAGCTTATAATTGGCGTGTAAAATCTGCAATTAATCCAGTAAATGTTCCATATGCTATTAAGCAAATTAATCCTGGAACGCAAATAACATCTGATATGGTTGGAACAAGACAAGTACCACCAGCAATGTTAGAAGGTGATGTACTAAGAAATGTAGGAGATGTAATTGATAAATATTCTAGTGCAGATACAGTTATTCCTGAAGGAAGTTTATTTTACTCAAGAGCAGTTGTTGAAGAAGAACAATTACCAGGAAATATTATTTTAAAATATCCTGCTGGTTATGTTCTTTATAATATGGCTGTTGATACAGAATCAACATATGGTAACTCTATTTATCCAGGTAATTATATTGATATTTATTTAAAGGCAGTTAATAAAATTTATGATGAGCAACAAATAACTCCAGATGCAGATAAAATAATGTTGGGTAAATTTATTTCAAATGTTAAGGTTTTAGCCGTAAAAGATTCTAATGGACAACCAGTATTTTCTAATTTAGATGAACAACGTACTCCCGCTATGATAGTATTTGCAGTACCAGAAGAATATTATATTTTACTTAAAAAAGCAGAATATTTGAGATCATATGAATCTACTTTAATTCCTGTTCCTACTAATGAAAGTTTAAAAGATGAACAA
This sequence comes from uncultured Bacilli bacterium, assembly GCA_947630105.1. Lineage (GTDB taxonomy): Bacteria > Bacillota_I > Bacilli_A > RF39 > UBA660 > CANRGD01. Next base: position 35,906 of record CANRGD010000004.1, read on the forward strand.
GGTGATTTGGAAATTAGTAGTGAAAGTTTGAAAGAATGGATTAATACTGTTACAGTATGGGATGAGACTTAATTTTTAGAATAAAAAGGGTGAGTTAAATGAACGAAAATATATTTGATAAGTTAGATTTTGGTCCATTAAAATCATTATTAGATAATGATGATATTACAGATATCTCTTATGATAATAATGGGCAAATTTGGATTCGATCATTAACTCAAGGATCAATGCGTGTTGAAGTTGAAGGGGCAACTCCAGAATTTATCGAAAAACTAGCTTTTCAGTGTTCAAATGTTATGGGAACAACATTTAATAATGCTAAACCATTTTTAGATGCTGAATCTGCCGAATTACGTCTTAACTTTGTTCATCAGTCTATAGCAACAAATGGTATTGCACTGGTTATTCGTAAAACACCAGCTAAAATTAGACTGGAGAAAGAAAAGTTATTAAAAGAAGATTATTTTACTAATGATATTCATGATTTATTAATTAAATGTGTTCAAGGACATTGTAATATTATGGTGGCTGGAGAAACTGGTTCTGGTAAAACAGAATTTGTTAAGTATTTAGCTAGTCATACTAAAACGGATGAAAAAATTATTACAATTGAGGATACTTTGGAATTACATTTAGATAAAATTTTTCCTCAACGAGATATTGTAGCAATGAAAACAAATAATGTTGCTAGTTACACTGATGTTTTAGTTACTTGTATGCGACAAAATCCAAAATGGATTTTACTATCTGAAGTTCGTAGTGCTGAAGCAGTTTCTGCTGTTCGTAATTCAATATCTTCAGGACATAATATTTTATCTACAATTCATGCTGATAAAGCTTCAGCTATTCCTTATCGTTTATATTCTTTAATGGAAACAGATTTGGATGTTAACCAATTTTTATCTACAATTTATCGGTATATTCAATTAGGAGTGCATATAAAAGCTTATTACAGTAAACAATATGGAAAATTTCACAGGGAAGTTGATGAAGTTACAGAATTTTATGTTGATGAAGATAATGTTCCTAAGTCGAGGACAATTTATCAAAAGATTTATGGGCAAAGTCCTATGATGTGTAAACCTAGTGCTCATTTAATAGAGTACTTAGAAAATCAAAATATAGATATAAGTTCTATTATTGCAAGATTACCTGATGAGTTACCAATTAGGGAACAAGGCGAATATGAATTTGAAAATGTGACTTCCCCTACTGGGGAAAAAGATACAATTAACACACAAAGTAATATTCAACAAAATTCTGAAATTCAGCAGACAACAAATGTGTCTCAACCAAAGCAAAGTAGTGAAAGTACTCAAGAAAATAGTAGTGCTTCTACTCCTGTTATTCAACCAATTAAAACTGATACTTTGCCAACGATAACACCTGTAGAAACAACACAAAATACTCAGAGTGTAGTTCAACCACTTAATTCATCACCAAATGTAAATATTACTAAACTTGATGGATAGAAAGGAGATTTTTATGTATATAGAAGAATTATTAATTATAGTTATTTTTATAGTCTGTATTTATTTATATCGTAATTATAAAGGCCAGAATGTTGGAAAATATATAGTTAATCAATTTCAAGTTATGTATGATAGATTTGCTCCTTATTCATTTAAAATGGTGAGAGAGAAAACTAAACAATTAGGGCAAGAATACACAGCAAGGCAATATATGATACAAATATTAGTTATAGCTGGATTTACAGCAGTGGTTACTTATTTATATTTTTATAATTTAGTTATAAGTATATTTTATGTAGTGGTTTCTATTATGTTTGTACCATATTTATCTTATTTAAGATGTAAAAGAGTATATAGTGAATTTTTATTTGAACAAGTTCAAGTTTATACTACTAATACGATTATGGAGTTTGCAACTACTCAATCTTTTGTAAAAGCATTAGAAGGTGTTAGAAATTCTGGAGTATTAGAAGATCCTGTAAAAAGAGATGTTTCTCATATGATTGAACTTGCATATCAAAATGGTACTATTGAGGAATCACTAGATTATATGAATAATTTATATCCTTATTTTATTGTTAA
>CANRGD010000005.1 GCA_947630105.1 uncultured Bacilli bacterium
CTTATGGAATTATTATACTATAACTACCCCCCCCCGTGTCAATGTTAAGTCTTATTATTTCCCACGGAATGGAAGTATATTTTATCTTCTATATTTTAATCCTGAGTACTATATTCTAATGTTATATCGCCTATTTTTACACTATAAGAGCCATCAACAGCTCCAGCATCTGTTGCTCCTTCTACTACACCTATACTAATATAAATTTCTTGATATTTATATGTTTTTCCATCATATTTACCCAACTTAGTGTTAGTAATATTAGAATATGTACCATTTTGACTATTGAAAGGCACCTCATCCCCATGTGTTATATTATCTACTGTAACTGCAATGCCCTTACGATTAGGCGTCCCACCAATATAAATAATAGTTCGCACACGAACTTCTAAACTTTTACAAGCTTTATCTACTAATTCTTTAGACGTTCCATTGCCTGGTATACAGACTATTGGTTTATCATAACCTGTAACATTGGCAATTTTTATACTTTTAAAATATGCATCAAATTCTCCATCATTTATAGCAAAAACAGAATATGTTAAACGACCATTATTATCTAAAGAAGTAAAATTTGCTCCTAAATTTGTAATTTTAGGATTTGCTCCACTATTATCTATATGGGCATCTACTGCTGTTCCTGCTGCACCTGGAGTAAAAACTGGTTTAATATCACTTGTATCCATCACTGTTACTGATTTAGAAAATTTGACACTAAAGTTAGCTTCATTTGCTTTTACTGTAGCACTAATATTTTGAATATTTAAGCTTTTAGAAAATACGGCATAAGCAATTGTTAAAAAGACAACGGCTATTAACATTGAAGTTACAGCTATTATTCTTCCTTTTCTGTCTCTTTCCATTATAGTACCTCCCATAAAAAAATACACAAAACTTCTATTTTCTTATGAAGCAATTATACTATAGCTACCCCCCCCCAGTGTCAATATTAAGTCTTATTATTTTCCACGGAATTCCTAAATTTTAAGTAAAATAAACCAAGGTCAACCTACTAAACTTTTCGTAAACCTTGTATTATAATTTTTTAAAAATTATTATTTTTCTGTTAATCTTAGATTAACTTTTTCCTTTTCTAAAGAAATACTATCTACATAACAATCCACTATATCTCCTACACTTACAACTTCACTAGGATGTTTAATATATTTATCTGTAAGCTTAGAAATATGAGCAAGTCCATCATTATGTAATCCAATATCAATAAAAGCTCCAAAATCAACCACATTTCTAACCGTTCCTTGTAATTTCATCCCAACTGTTAAATCTTTTATCTCTAAAATATCACTTTTTAATAGTGGTTGAGGCATTTCCTCTCTAGGATCCAAATTAGGTTTCTTTAAGGAAGCAATAACATCCTCCAAAGTATAAATATCAGTTCCTAGTTTTTTGGCAACTTCTTCTTGCTTTATATTATCTAATTTTTCTCCTAAATTTTTACTCCCAATATCTTTAATATTACATCCTATTTCTTTAAGTAAATTTAAAGCTATATTATAACTTTCTGGATGAATTGCCGTACTATCTAAAATGTTATCTCCTTCTGCAATACGTAAAAATCCAATTGCTTGTTCATAAGCTTTATCTGATAATAACTTCTTTTTAGCAATTTCTTCTCTTGATTTAATTTTACCTATTTGCTCACGATAATTTATAATTTTCTCAATTGCTTTTTTGGTAATTCCTGAAACATATTTTAATAAAGAAGCAGAAGCTGTATTTATATTTACACCAACACTGTTTACGCATTTTTCTACTACAAAATCTAAAGAATTAGCTAATTTTTTTTGAGATACATCATGTTGATATAACCCCACTCCAATACCATCAGGTGGAATTTTAACAAGTTCAGCTAATGGATCTTGTAATCTTCTTCCAATACTAACAGCACTTCTTTTTTCAACTTCCAAAAATGGAAATTCTTCAATCGCAATAGGTGAGGCACTATATATTGATGCCCCAGCTTCAGAAACAATTACATATTTGCAAGATAAATTATACTCATGAATCATCTCTGCACAAAATTTTTCTGATTCTCTTGAAGCTGTTCCATTCCCAATCGCAATAATATCTACATTATATTTTTTTATTAAATCTACTACAGTTTCTTTAGCTTGTTTTACCAAACTAGCACTATTTCCTTTTAAAAAAGGCTTTATAACTGTTGAGTCTAAATATTTACCATTTTTATCTATAACTGCCAATTTACACCCATTTACAAATCCTGGATCAAATGCTAAAACAATCTTTTCTTTTATTGGTGGCATTAATAATAAAGCTTCTAAGTTTTTACCAAAATTTTCAATTGCCGCTTCTTCGCCCTTTTCTGTTAATTCACTTCTAATTTCTCTCTCGATAGAAGGTGCAATAAGTCTTTTATAGGCATCTTCTATTGCCTCTATTACATATTTACAAACAAAACTTTTTTCATTTCTAATATTTTTTTGCTTTAAATAGGTAATTATTTCCTCACTTTCAACATTTATAGATACACTAAGTATCTTTTCATCTTCTCCTCTATTAATTGCTAAAATTCTATGTGGTTTAATATATTTAACTGGCTCATTAAATGAATAATACATTTCATAAACTTTCTTTTCATCAACAGCACCTTTTTTTAATTTTGTCTCAATTATTCCCGTTTTATAAAAATAACTCCGAATCCATTTTCTATAAAAAGCATTATCACTTATCCACTCAGCAATTATATATTTAGCTCCCTCTATACATTTATCTAAATCTAACTCATCTTTTATAAATTTAGCTGCTAATTCCTCTATACTACCTTTAATAGGAAAACTCATCATCATTTTAGCTAAAGGCTCAAGTCCTAATTTTATTGCTTCAGTAGCTTTTGTCTTTTTCTTTTCTTTATAAGGACGATACAAATCTTCTACTTCTACTAGTTTTGTACAATTCAATATTTGCTTTTTCAACTCTTCTGTTAATAATCCCTTTTCCTCAATTAATCTAATGACATCCTCTTTACGTTTAAGCAAATTCTCTTGATATAAATAAACTTCATTGATAGCCTTAATTTGTTCTTCATTAAGAGCTCCTGTTGCCTCTTTTCTATATCTTGCTATAAAAGGAATAGTATTTCCCTCATTAAGTAAAGTTAACACAACATTTACTTGCTTAGTAGAAACTCCTAAATCTTTTGCTATTTCATTTATAATTAATTCATTCATAAAATTACCTCACTTTCTTAATTTTAGGCAAAAAAAGAAGCTTAAAAGCTTCTAATAACCATACCTCACAACTTCAAATACTACATTGTAATTTGTTCCAAATAATAAAGCTTCACTTTCCGCACTAAATAATAAATCAAATAAAAATCTCTTTTCCAATCCAATATTGCCACCTCTATCTAATACAATAGCATAAAAGGGCTCTCCTAATTTTGAATTTGTTACTCTAACAATTGTCCCATAAGGATATTTTTTATCTCCTGCAACAATCCTCACCTTTCCATAAGTAGCATCAGTATAATAAATATTTCCCCCTCTTACATCATAGCCACTACCTACTTTTCCACTACAGCCAAAACAATCAGGTCCATAAGCAGACATTGCCCCAACTTGTGTTTCTAAAATATCACTACCAACAGGTTTGTTATTTTCTAGTGGCTTTTCTTCAACAGGATTTATAACATCTATACTTTTTTCTATATTAGCTTTTTTCTCTTCTACTGTTTTCTCTTGTTTTTCAATGTTTTCTTCATTTACAGTTTCTTCTTTTTCTTCAGTAGGCAAAATTTCTTTAAATGCCACAACTTCAACATTACTAATTACACTACTATTTAATTTTTTTGTTTTAACTTCTAGCTGACAAACTTTATTAGTAACTGGAAAAACAAATAAAACTGTAGGAATCATCAGAAATAAAAACAAATTTATAGCATATATAATATATTTCATAACATCCTCTTATTAATACTTCAATTAACTTCTTCTTTCACAAGTATATCCACTTGCTTTCATATTTTTTTCGATATAATCCATATCTTCATTATATTCAAATTCAGGATAAGTTCCACCAGCTTCACTATATGCACTAGTTACTTTTTCCAAATCAATATCACTATAAGTAAATTTTTCTTTCTGGGTAATTGTATCATTTACATATTCACAAGCAACAGATACTCCATTTAATGTAGAAGTAACATTTTTTAAATTTTCACATTTCATATTTTCAGTAACTAAAGTATCTTCATCTAATGTAATATCACCTCTTGTTGTTACTAAATAATCTAAATTAATTAATTTATTATCAGTAAATCCAAAAACAGCTTCATAAGATATATCTAATTGAGAAGTATTTTTACTTAAAGTACATACTAAATCTCCATTAACAATTTTTTCATTTAAAGCTGCATTTTTATTAGCTTTATATTGTTCCACAAAACTATTTATTTCAGGTAAAAATATCACAAATCCAATCAAAAAAACAAAGAAGATTACTAACAAAAAAGTTTTAAATTTACTTGGTGGTTTATAATTTATATTAACTTCTTTCATTGTTTCTTTAACAGACATAGGTGTATTTATTGATTGATTATTTCCATTATTATTAGTTTGAGTAATATTAGCAGAAGCTAAAGTATTTGTATTTACTGAAGCATTTACTTGAGAATTTCCTAAAGTAGTATTTTGTCCTTGAACTTGTGCCATAGTTTGAGCACTATTTTGTATTTGTGGAGGATTTACTACTCCAGCTTGATTAACATTAGTTGAATTATTGTTTCCACCAGTTTGATTTTGATTAGGATTCACACTATCACTCCCTATATTAAACAACTTATTCTTTATAAAATATATTATAACATAACAATCTATCTTAAACTAGTAATTTTTTCTTGAAAATCATCGCTATTTGTAATATAACTTCCCGCAACTAATATATCAGCATCTGCACAAAGATTTTTTGTTTCCTCATTAATCCCACCATCTACACTTATAAGAGCTTTACTTTTATAAGAATTTAACAAAGCCCGAACTTCTTTAATTTTATCCTTCGTCTCTTCAATAAATTCCTGTCCTCCCTTACCAGGAACTACACTCATTATTAAAATTACATCTAAATAAGGTAAATACGGAACTAATTCACTAACTTTAGTTTCTGGAGATATCGCTAGCCCTGCTTTTATTGAATATTTTTTAATTAATTCTAAATCTTTTACAATATCTTCTAAAACTTCAACATGAAAAATTATATATTCAGTATTAAGTTCCGCATAAAGTGGAATATATTTAGAAGGTTTTTTTACCATTAAATGTACATCTAATCTTTTTGATGTAAATTTATATATATTTCGCATTTCTCTAAATGGCATGGTCTTTAATTTAACAAATTTCCCATCTCCAATATCTACATGAATATAATCAATATCTGTATCATTTAATTTTGAAATATCTCTAGGAATATTTTTACTAGACAAAAATGAACCACTAACTTTCATTTTACTCCTCCTTTATAAAACTTAAATAATTTAAATATCTATCCTTTAATATATTATTAGCCAAAACATTCTTTTTAACAGCACATTCTACTTCTTTTGTATGTGTACAATCTTTATAAGGGCAAGGATATTTTTTAAATTCTACAAAAGCATCTTTTATTTTTAATTTATCTTCTTTAGTAAAATTTAAAGCTGAAAAGCCTGGTGTATCTATTACTTTTCCACTTCCAAAAACAAAAGCTTCTACTACTCTTGTAGTATGTTTACCTCTTCCTAAAGCCAAGGATATTTCTCCTGTTTGTAAATCCCACTTAGAATTAATTTTATTTAAAAGGGTTGATTTACCAGCTCCTGTTTGTCCTGTAAATACACTTGTTTTATTACTTAATAATTTTTTTATTTTTGAAATATCTTTATTTGATATTACCTCATAGCCTATATTTTCATAATATTTTAATATTTTTAAAATTTCTTTACTTTCATTTTTAGTTAAAAGATCTTCTTTGGTTATACAAATTATTGGTTTTACATTATTAATTTCCATAAGAACAAGTAATTTATCTAATAAATGTAAAGAAAAGTCAGGTTGCTTTAAACTAGTAATAATAAAACCTTGATCAATATTACTAACTTTAGGTCTTTGAAAACAATTTTTTCGTGGTAAAATTTTTTCAATTATTTTTTTATCTTTATTGAAAAGAACATAATCTCCAACTACTGGAATAATATGTTCTTTTCTAAATATTCCTCGACATTTACATGGATATATTTCATCTTGATAACTAACATAATGTAAGTCACTAATTATTTTTATTATTTGCCCCTGCATATTTTATAAATTACTCCTTTTCACTATCTTCTTCACTTGCTGTTGAACTAGCTTCTGGAGTTTCACTAGAAGAAGATGAAGCTTTTGGTTTTGGTTTCTTAGCAACAATTATTTTTAACGTCATCCCTTTAACTATTGGACTTCCCGCAGCCCGTGATTGAGAAATTATTTTTCCTTCTTCATAACTTGTTGTTTCTTCTTCACTTACTGAAATCTGTAAATCATACTTAGCACAAAAAGCTTCTGCATCTTCTACAGACCAACCTAATTCATTCATATCTGGGAATGTATCAGTAATATCAGGAATATACAATATTATTTGATCTCCTTTTTTTACTTCACTACCCTTTGCTAAAGATTGGCCAATAATTTGCTGTCCAGCATTTTCTAAATCTAAATCAAAATCTTCAGGTGGTTCTTTTTTCTCAACTTTTACTTCTAAGCCATATTCAACTTCTAACAATGTTTGAATTTCTATATAATTTTTACCTGTATAATCTTCTAATTCAAATGTTTCTTCTCCAGTTGATTTATATATAGTTACTTTAGTACCATATTTAACACTACGTCCACTAGCTGGATCAGTTTTTACAACCCTATTCTTTTTTACCGTATCTGATGCTACTTTTTTAATTTTTGTATTTACTTCAAATCCTGCTTCTTGTAATTTCTTTTCACAAGAACTTACTGTTAAATTTTTACACTTTGGTACACTAACTGCCTTTTTTGTAGTTAAAGCTGGTACAACAAAAAATATAATAATTAATATAGCCACTAATACTGCTAAAACACAAGCTAAAATTATAATTATTTTTTTATTCTTTTTTTCTTCCTTATCTTCAATCTTAGTAACTATTTCTGAAGTTTCATCAACATTTTTTTGTCCTTCAATTTCTTCTAATTTTTTAATTTGTTTAGTTGTATCACTTTCATTTTCCGGATATTTATATTGATAAGGCTCTTCATTTAATCTCTCATCATCCATACAACTTAATAAATCATCATGCATACTTTTAACATCATTATATCTATTTTTAGGATTCTTAGCAGTAGCCTTTAAAATAATATTCTCAATACTTTGTGGAATAGCTGGATTTTCTTCTCTTAAATTTGGTAGTGGATCTCGCATATGTTTAAGTGCTATTTCTACTGCATTATCACCTCTAAAAGGTAAACTTCCACTTAATAATTCATAAAAAATAATACCCATTGAATATATATCACTTTTCGTTGTACACCCTTTACCACTAGCTTGTTCCGGTGGTAAATAATGTACAGACCCCATTACAGAATTAGTCTGTGTAAGTTGTGTTGAATTTAAAGCCATTGCAATACCAAAATCAGTTATTTTAATTTGACCATCATCTTTAATCATAATATTTTGTGGTTTTAAATCACGATGAATTATATAAGAATCATGTGCATGTGCCATACCATCTGTTAATTGTAGCATTATATCTATTGCTTCTGATAAAGTCAAACTGCCTCGCTTCTTTAATAATTGCTTTAAAGTTTTTCCTTCAATATACTCCATAACAATATAGTATAACCCATCATCTTCGCCAACATCATATACTTCAACAATATTAGGATGAGCTAATGATGATGCTGATAAAGCCTCACGTTGAAACCGTCTAACAAATTTTTCATCATTAGACAAATCTCCTCTTAATATTTTAATAGCCACATTTCTATCTAGAATAGTATCATATCCTAAATAAACATTAGCCATACCACCTTCACCAATAGAACGTATTATTTCATATCGTTCATTAATTTTTTGCCCCTTTGAAATCATATAACTTCACCTTCTTCGCTAAGTACCAAATAACAAACCGAAATATTATCTGTGCCACCCCTATTATTTGCTTTTTGAATTAATTTAATAACTTTATCTTCGACCTCGCCTTCACCTAATAGAACTTTTTCAATTTGGTCTTTTTCTACCATATTAGTAAGACCATCACTAGAAAGTAATATATCCGAAACATTCATATCACAATCAAATATATCCATATCTACTGTAGGAGCTGCTCCTAAAGCCTTCATCAAAACATTTTTTTTTGGATGAACACTTGCTTCCTCTTTTGTAAGTTCTCCAGCACTAACTAATAAATTAACTAACGTATGATCATAAGTTACTTTATGTAATTTTCCATCTTTCATTACAAAACCACTAGAATCTCCTACATTACCAAATAACAAATAATCTTTCGTTAATATTGCCATTACTAAAGTTGTCCCCATCCCTTTACTCTCAGGATGTTCTTTCTCATGTTGAAAAATTAAAGTATTTATTTCATCTGTAGCATCTCTCATCCAATTAACCGCATCCACTTTACTCATATTTAAAAAAGTCTCTTTAAAATGTTTTCCTAAATAAGAAATAGCAATAGAACTAGCCACTTCTCCAGCGGAATGTCCTCCCATTCCATCAGCAATCGCTAATAAATACTCATCTTTTGTATTTTTAGTAATTATTACACTATCTTCATTATGATCTCTTACTTTGCCAGCATCTGTTAAATAAAAAGATTTCATTGTTCCTCCTTTTTACTTCTTAGTTGCCCACAAGCAGCACTTATCTTGCCACCGAATTCCCGTCTTATAGTCACATTTATCTTATTTTTTTTAAGTATATCATAAAACCGCATAATTTGAATAGTACTACTTCTTTTAAAATTTAAATTATTTGTTTCATTATAAGGAATCAAATTAATATAACAATTAATTCCTTTTACTAATTGAACTAATTCTAAAGCACATTCACAACTATCATTAATATCACTTAATAAAATATATTCAAAAGTTATGCGACGATTAGTTATTTTTAAATAATCTTTTAGTGTTTCAATTAACTCCTTAAGAGGATATGCTTTATTAATAGGCATAATCTTAGATCTTAATATATCATTAGGAGCATGTAAACTTATAGCTAAATTTATTTGTAATGGTAACAATGCAAATTCTTTTATTTTAGGAATTATTCCACATGTAGAAACAGTAATATGTCTGGCTCCTATAGCTAAACCTTTAGGTTGATTTATAATTTTTAAAAACTTTACTAAATTATCATAATTATCAAATGGTTCTCCAATTCCCATAACTACTACATGACTTATTCTTTCTCCTACTTCTTCTTCAATCATTAAAATTTGTAAAACCATTTCATATGTATCTAGATTTCTAACTTTTTTTCTTCTTCCCGACTCACAAAAAACACATCCCATGTTACACCCAACCTGACTTGATATACAGACACTGTTACCATAATCATGTTTCATTAATACTGCTTCAATATGCTCATTATCTTCAAGTTCAAATAAGTATTTACAAACATCAACATCTTTTTGAATATCAACAATTTTTAATTTATTAAGTGAAAAATCTTTCTTAATATCTTCTAAAAACTCTTTTTTTATATTCGTAATTTCCGTAAAAGAAGTAATTCTTTTTTCATATAACCAACTAAATAATTGTAATGCATGAAACTTTTTAGCCTTTTTTGCTAAAAAATATTCTTCCATATCTTCTAAAGTTAAATTATAAATATTTTTCATTTTATCACCAAAACTTCACTTTATATTATAACTAAAAAAAAAGACAATGTCTAATTTACACTGTCAAAATTAAATATTTTACTAAATTGGACTGCTAATTTCTTCAATTTCTCCAAAATTATCATAATCTAAATTAATTTCTAAAGAATTAAGACATTCTTTAGTATTTTTACAATAATCATTTAATATAAATTTTATATTATCAACATTCTTATCTTCATCCGTACTTACAATAATCTCATTAGTATCATCTGCTATATCTAAATCTATTCCAATTGTTAATTTATATAAATTATTAGTTGATATTAAAAAATTATATGTTTGTTTCCCACTTTCATAATCAGTCTTTGAAACAAAATATGCCTCATTTAAAATATCTCTAATTGTCATTATATTTAAAAATTGTTTAAATTTATATGGTGCTTCAGTTTTTATCCAAATATTTTGTTGTTGTTCAAAATAATCTTTATCATTTTTAAAATAAGTAACTTTATTAAATGTAAACAACTCTTTTTCCTTATATCTTGTTCCATCATAAGTATAATGCGTACTATCCATAACAACATCATAGGTAAAACTATAATTATTATTAATTATTTTATTAATAGAATACCCATATTTACTATCCGAATTTATTGAACTATCACTTAAATAGCTATCTCCTCTTTCACTTACTCTAAATATTATAATAAGAATAACAAAAAAGAAAAAATAAAAGCCAAAAAACAATATTGCCTTTCCTCTAGGCGTAGCTTTTAATTCTTTAAAAATTTCTATCAGCTTTTTCATTTAAACACCTTACCAATTAATTTATCTTTTACACTACCATTAATATATGCTTTAGCAGCCATTCTTTTTTTACCAAAAGGTTTAATATCAGTAATAACTATAGCTCCATCTTTTGTTTTTACAACAATTCCTTCTTTATTAATATCTACAATTTCTCCATATTCTCCCGAAAATTTTTCCCCTTCTAAAACATAACTTTTATATATTTTCATTTCTTTTTCATCAAGTATTGCATAACTTCCTGGAGAGGGACATAATCCTCTAATTAAATTAAATATTTCTAAGCTATTCTTACTAAAATCAATATGTTCTTCTTCTCGTTTAATATTATAAGCATAAGTAGCTTCTTTATTATTTTGTTTTATTCTTTTATTTGTTTTATTAAAAACACTTGGTAATGTTTCTAACAAAAGCTCTTTTCCTAAAACACTTAATTTATCATGAACACTTTCTAAATCATCACTATCTAAAATTTCTATTTCCTTTTGCGCAATTATATCTCCTGTATCCATAGAAACATCCATATACATTATAGTAATACCAGTTTTTTTATCTCCTTCTATAATTGCTTTATGAATAGGAGCTCCTCCTCTAAATCGAGGTAGTAAAGAAGCATGTACATTTATACAGCCATATTGTGGATAATCTAATATTTTCTTAGGAATAATTTGTCCATAAGCACATGTTACTATAAGATCAGGCTTGGCTGCCAATATTTCAGTATATTCTTTTCTAATATTATTAGGTTGTAAAACTTTTATATTATGTTTAAGTGCCACTTCTTTTATAGGTGTATTAGTTAATATTTGGTGTCGTCCTACTTTTTTATCAGGTTGACTTACTACTAAAACAACTTCATATTTATTAATTAATCCTTCTAACACTGGAACTGCAAACTCCGGAGTTCCCATAAAAACTATTTTCATACATTACCCCCTTAAAACCATAATTATAGTTATAATTACCCCTAATGAAACAAGCAATGCTCCAATAATTAAAAAAGTTGTTGCCTTTCCATAAACATTTTTAAATTCTCTTAAAAGCATTTCTCTATTTAATAACTTTTCTTCATCTTCTAATTGCTTTTTAGGTATTTCTTTTTTTACTAATGAAAATTCTAATAAGAAAACATCTTCAATACTTACTTTATTTCTTAATACAATTTTATCATTTCTTGGTGTCATTACATAATTTACCTTATCATAAAAAGTTAATGTTTTATCATTAATAATATTATCTAAATTAATATTATTATGATTTGCAACCTTTTCTCTCTTTATCAATAATACAGAAATTTTCTTTTCACACAAATGTAATAAATCCCATTCTTTTTTTACAATTTCTAAAATCTCTTTTTTATCCTCTTCAGAAATATTAAGTATTAAAAATAACTTTTTTAAGTTTTTAATACATCCATCATAATCATCTTTTAAATAAGCATCTTTTTTATACTTTAAATAAGAATATTCATTCTTAGCTAATAAATTAGAAAAATACATTGGTGCATTTATAGAATAATAACACCCCATTAAAAAGCTATCCGTTAAATAACTTTCTTTAGTAAAAAAATCTTTACCTAAAATATTATTTATTCCATATTTATTAAATATTTCATTAAGCTTTAAAAATTCACTATAATAATTTTGATAATTTTCCGGATCAAATCCCATCTTCTTTATATTTTCAGAATAATAGCTAGAATAGCCATGAAAATAAAAACCATTAATAATATATTTATCATAAATATATTTTAATATTATATCTTGATTATTATTTTCCTCTATTTCTTTAATATTTAACTTCTTAGCTACAAATTTAACTATAAGTTTATTTATACCTAAATTTATATCATTAAAATTATCAATTTTTTTAAATAATTTATCTATTTGATCAACAAATTCAGACAAAAACATTTCTTCTGCAACAATAACTTCATATTTAAATAATCCTTCATATAAAAGAATTAATGCTTGTTCTTTATTACTTAATTCACAACAGACAGAAAAATCATCATTTTTTTTATTACTATATCTTTCATTTTCAACTATTTCATTATATAGTTTGTTTACATCATTTCTTAGTAATATTTTATTTAGCACTAAAGCTCACCACCAACTCAAATTAAATCTAACCAAATAATAAAAGCCGCTAAGCACCCTAAAATTATTATAATCCCTAAAATTATTAATAATATTTTTACAATACTATTATTTTTATCATAAAAAAATTTATCTACATCTGTACTTGATTCTTGCATTAAAGTATTAAAAGCTTCCGCATTTTTTTGATTTACTTCTAATTCATCCTTAGTTTCTTCATTATCCATGCCAATCACCTCTATCTTTATAAAAAGAATAACATATTTTATAGCATTTGACTAGGATTAAAATTAATATCTATTTTTATTTTACTAACTGTTTTATAATGATCCAAAATTTTTTCTAAAATAATCCTCAAATTATCCTCTTTTTTATATTTTAACAATATATTATATCTATATATATTATTCATTTTAAAAATCATTGAAGTTGATGGGCCTAAAATAATACAATTCAAAAGATTTCTTTGTAAAGATTTTTTTATTTTATTTGCTTCATTTAATATGTAAGTTGAATCTTTTCCACTTATTTTAATATTTACTAAGTAATAATATGGTGGATATTTAAGTTCTCGTCTTATTTGCATCTCTTTTTTATAAAAACCATCATAATCATGCATTTTAGTATATGAAATAGCATAATGATCAGGATTAAATGTTTGAATAATAACTTCTCCTTTTTTACTTCTTCCACTTCTTCCTGCTACTTGTTCTAGTAAAGAAAAGGTATTTTCACTACTTCTAAAATCAGGAATGTTTAAACTTGTATCAGCATTTATTACTCCTACTAATGTTACATTTTCAAAATCTAATCCTTTAGCTACTATTTGTGTTCCGAGTAAAATATCATATTCCTGATTTTTAAAAGCCATAATCATTTTTTCATGCATTCCCTTACGACTTGTCGTATCATAATCCATTCTTAAAATACGTGTCTTAAAATTTTTTATTAATTCTTCTTCTACTTTTTGAGTCCCAACTCCTAAATTGTTAAGTGCTTCTTCCTGACATTTAGGACAAGTTGTATAAACCTTTTCCCCATATCCACAATAATGACATCTCAAAGTATTACTACTTTTATGATAAGTAAGAGTTATATCACAATTAGGACATTTAAAAGTATAGCCACAATTTTTACAAGTTACAAAAGAAGCATATCCCCTTCTATTTAAAAGTAGTATAACTTGTTCTTTTCTATCTAAACACTTCTTTATAGCCTCTAATAAAGTATTAGAAAAATGTCCCTTACTATTTTTAATTTCTTTATTCATATCAACAATATGAACAGTAGGCAACTCTCTATCATTAATTCGTTTTTCTAATTTTAATAAATTATAATTTCCTTTTAAAGCTCGAGCATATGCCTCTAATGAAGGAGTAGCACTTCCAAATATGACTGGACATTTATGATATTTACTTCTATATATAGCAATATCCTTAGCATTATATTTAGGATTCAAATCACTTTGTTTATAAGAATCACTATGTTCCTCATCAACAATAATCATCCCAATATTTTCTAAAGGAGCAAAAATAGCACTGCGAGCTCCAATAACTATAGTTGCTTCCTTGCGAACAATTCTCCTCCATTCATCATACTTTTCTCCTTCTGATAAAGCTGAATGAATAGCTGCTATCTTATCGCCAAAACGGGCCTGAAACCTTTCTACCATTTGAGGCGTCAAACTTATTTCTGGAACCAATACAATACTACTTTTTCCTTGTTTTAAAGCTTCTTCTATTAATTCCATATAAACTTCTGTTTTTCCACTACCCGTAACCCCATATAATAAATGAATTAATTGCTCTTTATTAGCTAAAACTTCTTCAACAACCTGTTTTTGTTCCTTCGTAAGTTCTTTTTGTTGTAACTTAGAAGAATTATAATTTAATCTATATTTTTCTTTTTTTACTTCTAAAAGAATATTTTTCTTTATTAATGTTTTTAGTGCCCCCTCAGATATTTCTAATAGTTCTTTTCTACTAACTAGTCCTTCTTTTTGACATTTATCAATAATAAGTTGTTGCTTAGTAGTTATTTTTTGTAAATCATTTACTAAATCTTTATTTAATTGATAAAAAAGCTGAAACTTTTTATTAATAACACTTCCCTTTTTAGCTTTTAAAGCTTTAGGTAACATGGCTTGATAGCAGCTAATCAAAGTAGCTAAGGTATCAGTATGCATAACTTTCCCTAACTCTAATAATTCCTCATTTAAAACTATCTCTTCATCTTTTATATTAATTATTTCTTTTAAATCACTATTATATTCACTACTTTTTTTTATTTCTAAAACAAATCCCTCTACTATTTGTTTGCCAAAAGGTACTAAAACTCTTATCCCGACTTTGATACTTTTTTGTAATTCAGCATTAACTTTATAATCAAAAATTTTATCTACATTTTTATTTGCTAATTCCACTAAAACACCAACAATCATAAAAGTACCTCCTCTTTTAAATTATACCAAAAAAAAGAAAGATATTTAAATCTTTCTTAAAATAATCTTAATATATCATTAAAGGTAACTATAATCATTAATAACATTAATAATATTAATCCTATTGTATGAATCTTATTTTCCAATTCTGGATCAACTGGTGAACCTTTAATTTTTTCAATAATTATAAATAATATATGTCCTCCATCAAAAGCTGGTAGTGGTAATAAATTTATAAATCCAACATTAATACTTAAAAAAGCAATTAAATATAAAATATTAGCTAGTCCACCTTTACTTTGTTCCCCAACTATAGAATAAATTCCTACAGGTCCCGATAACTGACTTATTTTAATTCCCCCAGTAATCAAATATCCAACTGTTATTCCCATTTGTTTAAAAATTGAACCTGTTTTTTTGGCTGTATAAACTAATGCTCCTCCAAATCCCTTAGTTTTTTCTTGCTGCATCCCTATTCCATATAAGTAAGAAGTATCATCTCCTTCTTTAACTTTTTTGGGTTTTATTTTAAAGGTTAATTCTTCATTATTTCTTTCTATTACAAATGTTGATCCTTTTTTTGGATCTGCAACTGCTAAAAATAAAGAAATATCATCACTTGTTGAAATAGAATGATCATTAATTTTTAAAACTTTATCATTTGCTTTAAGACCTGCTGCCTCAGCAGGATAGCCTTTTTCAATGGAAGTGATAATTGGATTCATTGTATTACCACCCCAAATTAAAGCAATAAAGAATAATATTAAAATTGCTGAAATAAAGTTATTCCCTGCTCCAAAAAACATAATTAAAAATCTTTGAAAAGCACTTTTATTTTGTAATCTCTTATCTTTAGGAATTTTCTTTAACTCATCATCCCCAACATCTTCTCCAGCCAACTGACAAAATCCTCCAATAGGAATAGCTCTTAAACTATATTCAGTTTCTTTGCCTTTTTTGCTCCAAACTTTAGGCCCCATTCCAATAGCAAACTCATAAACATATACCCCTGTAATTTTAGCCCATGTAAAATGACCAAATTCATGAACAAAGACAATTATACCTAAAATAAATACAAATAAAATCAAATTAATAATTATTGACATTTGTAATCACTCTCCTTTAAATAATTCCTAATAATATTACAAAAGCTAATACTACAAATATTAAACTATCACATCTATCCAAAATACCACCATGTTCTGGAATTAAATCAGAAAAATCTTTTTTATTATAATATCTTTTTATTGAAGAAAAAACCAAATCCCCTAATTGTCCAACTGCTGATAATAAACAAGAAATTAATATAACTAAAACTAATGATGCTGTAGGATTAATTATAGTTATATAAAATGCCGTAGCTGCAAAAGCTCCCATTAATAATCCACCAATACAACCTTCAATAGTCTTTTTTGGAGAAATTAATGGAGCAATTTTATGTTCCCCTATCAACATTCCTGTAAATAGCGCAAAAGTATCTGTAATTGTTGTTATTAATAATATATAAATAATATAATTTAAATCAAAATTTCTAATAATTGTTAATAAATTAAAACTAAGTCCTAAAAAAACAACTGCTCCCATCATATATAATGCATCATTTAAATTATATTTCTTATTATCATTAAAAAATACTATTGGTGCTAAAAATATAAATATAATTCCCGCAAATATTCTATAATCTAATTGCATTTGAAAATCAATAGAATTAAAATTATTCATTGTAAATAAAGCAATAAGTATATAAGAAATAATTTTTATACTAAGAGGTACTTCTTTTTTAGTCTCTCTTACACTTATTAATTCATATAAACTACCAATAGCTAATAATGTCATAAAAATAGCAAATGGCACTCCACCAATTATTAAAAAAGGTAAGACTATTGCAATCATTACAATAGCACTTAAAATTCTTTTTTTCATCTCTTATCCTCCAAAAGTTCTATTTCTTTTATTAAATGCTTCTAATGCTTTATCAAATTCTCTTTCATTAAAATCAGGAAATAAAGTATCTGTAAAATAAAATTCTGCATAACTTGCTTGATACATCATAAAATTGCTAAGTCTAAGTTCACCACTTGTTCTAATAACTAAATCTAGAGGAGGTAAATCTTGATACAAATTTTTATTAATTAAAGTAACATCAATATCCTCTAATTCTATTACATTTTCTTTATATAAAGCACATATTTTCTTAGTCATATCAACAATTTCACTTTGTCCACCATAATTAAGACATATATTTAAACAACACCCTGTATTATTCTTAGTAGCTTCTTTAATCTCATCCATTGCCACTAAGACTTTTTTATTTAAGGGCTCTTTTCTCCCAGAAAATAAGACTTTAACATTATTATCCATTAACACATTAAATTCTTTTTTAAACATTGAAACAAATAGATTCATTAAATAATCTACTTCTTTTTTTTCTCTTTTAAAATTTTCCGTAGAAAAAGCATATACCGATAAATATTTAACTCCTAATTTATTTAAATATAAACATAAACTTTTTAAATTATCCGCACCAGCTCTATGTCCCTCACTCCTTGTAAGTCCTCTTCTTGTTGCCCATCTACCATTACCATCCATTATAATACCAATATGTTGTGGTATTTTCATATTTTCATTCATCTTACTACCTCACAATAAATTATATTACAAATATATAAAAAAAGAAAGTCTAAAAGACTTCTAAAATTTATCTATGTCAATTTTAACATACTTATTTTCTTTTAATGCACTACTTGCTTGAACTAAAGTTCTTATAGCATTAGCACATTTTCCATTTTTACCTATAACTCTTCCCATATCATCAGAATCAACAATAACTTGAATAAGAATTACATTATCTTCATCAGTAGGAAATTCTTTTACACTAACCGCATCTTCATTAACTACTAATGATTTTACTATTTCTTCAGTCAATTTAACTAAATCCATAATTAATCCTCTTTCTTAACTTTGCTATCTGCAAATTTTTTCATGATTCCAGCTTTACTAAATAAACTTCTTACAGTATCTGTAGGTATTGCTCCATTATTTAACCATTTCAAAGCAACTTCTTCATTAATTTTAACTTGACATTCTCCAACAGGCTGATATGTTCCAATTAATTCAAGATATTGTCCATCTCTAGGACGTCTAGAATCCGTTGCAACTATTCTATAAGTAGGTTTCTTCTTAGCACCCATTCTTGTTAATCTCAATTTAACTGCCATTAGTTTCCCTCCATTTCTTCACTGTTATATAGTTTATTATATATTTTTAAAGATGTCAACCTTTTTTTGATAACACTTACTACATTTTATCATCTTCAGAAATAGTGAAATCTCTTTCAAAGTAAAAAATATCCTAATCAGTATCAAAAATTATTTTGTACAAATTACACTACCTTTATCTTTAAGCAAGTTTTTCCTATTCCATACACAATTTTCAAAATGCATCATCACCTATTGCATCAATTATTATTTAAAGTAAATAATCACAATTATTTCTTTCTTCACTATCTACATTAGTAGTAACTTGGTTTGCTCTTCCAATATCATTTTTAACCCCATTTTATTTTTTTGTATATGTATAAGCACTCGTAGTATAATCAGATTTTAAAGGATCATAAGAATAAATTGGTTCATACTTAAAATCTTTTTCAAATATATTTCTTTCTACCTCATTAACATCTAAAAATTCTTCTTTTGAAGCAAATAAATTTGAACAAATAACAATACCAGTAGAATTTAATAATTTCTTTAAATTTTCTCGACAACCCTTTAATTTATCTTCTTCAAAAGCAGCAGTTTGTAAAATATTTGACATATAAACAATATCGAAATTATTTTCCTTTTCTACATTATTGAATATATTAAATTTTTTAAAAACTAATTCATACTTTGCTAGTTCTTGCAATAATTTTGTTATATCAAAATAATTTACTATCCATGGATTACAATAATTTTCATAGAATAAATTACTATTCATCATTTCTGTGTTAATAGAAAAATATCTATTCCAAAAATCTTTTGCTTGTTGCTCTTTTTTAGAATTAGCTACTACAGTTTCTACTACTTTAAATAATTCTTCTTTTGAAAGAAAAAAAGGATAAAACTTTTTTCTTTTTTGAAGACACCATTTTCTTAAATAAAAATAATATTCTGTAAGTCCATTAATATCAAAAGTTTCTATTTTTTTAGTTCCATTATATAAAAAATAAAAAATTTGATCAGCAGAAGCTAAAACAGATAAAACTTTTTTATCTCTTAAATCAAAATTATTAAATATAAAATTAAGTGGTTCATTACTACATTTAAAAATTTTTATATCATCATTATAAGGTTGAACATTTAGTGCTAATTTTAAGTCCTTATCAATTTTATCCATAATAATAACACCCCTAAATTGAGTGTTATTCTACTAAAATATTAAAATTTTGTCAATTATATTGTATCTTCAATAAAATTTTCTTTAACATTATCTATCTGTTCAACAACTTCTTCTGTCTTTGTTTCTTCTACTATTTCATCCCATGGATCTTCTTCTCCATTATCTTCAACTTTTAATTTAACATCATCAACTAATTCTATACCTAATTCTTTTTCTATTACATAATTAATATGATTTCCCTCAATATCAACTTTAACACAATTTGGTTGTTTTAAACTTCTTACAATAATTTCTTCATTATTAGATGTCTCATCTCTAGAATGCATATTAATAACTTCACTATAATTATTAGTTTCTTTAACTACCTCCGTTTTTGTATCATTATCATAAGAATACCAAATATTTACATCATAACTACCATTAATAGTAACCTGATTCCCAGCTTTTATTCCACTAAAATTGTGATTAATTACCCAACAACCTAATATAGTTGATGGATTATTATTAACTACCACACTGGCTTCCGTTGTAAAATTCTTTTTCCCTTTAGCAATAACAGCTTTAGTAACTATTTCTTTATAATTAGCCATGTTAATCCCTCCTAATTTAATCTATGCAATAAATTTAAAAAAAACACAAAAACATCTAGAAACTGTAAAAGAAAACTTGAAATAAAATTTAATATAAAGTAAACTTTAAAAGAGTAAAGGAGGAAAAAATGGCATCAGCAGTAATCCATTTAGCAATTGCTAAAGAACTAGAAAAATATTTAAATATTCCCAATAAAAAAGATTATTATTTAGGATCAATTGCTCCCGATTTAGCTAAACATATAAACCTTAATAGAAATATATCTCATTTTTCTTATGACAATTTCCAAGGCATACCAAATATTAATCTTTTTATCAAAAAATATCCTAATTTTAAGCAAAATTCTTTTACCTTAGGTTATTTTATTCATCTTTATACAGATAAAATATGGATAGAAGATTTTATAAATGAATTAGAGTATAATAATTATATTAAACTATTAGATGGAACCATAATAAAAACAACAAAAAAAGAAATAAACAATTTAATATACAATGATTATACAAATTTAAATATTCAATTAATTGATGAATATAATATGGATTTAACTCTTTTTTATGAAGATTTTATTATACCTAATACTACTTTAAATGAAATACCTATATCTAAGTTAAATTTATTAATTGATAAAATGGGAATAATAATAGAAAATTCTAAAAAAGAAAAATCATATCTATTTGATTTAATTCCCATAAAAAATTTTATTGAAAAATCTAAAACTGAAATTTTAGAAAAATTAAAAAATTACTAATTCATTTTAGTAATTTTTTATTCATTTAATAACTTATAAAAATAATCGTTCAACTCATCTTTAACCAAATTAATCATATCATTTACTTTATACAAATGCTGCATATAAATCGCATAAAGTGGTATTTCCATTAATTCTTTTTCTAAAGTTTCAAGTTTTAGTTTAATAGCTTCATCAGTTGATTTTATATATTCTTTTTGTAATTTTTTTATTTGTTCTACTCTTATTTTTATATCTTCATTTGTCTGCATTTTTTCTTTTAATTCGATACATTTTTTATAATCATTACAATTAATTATACACTTAACAACATCATCTAATGCCTTATCCAACTAATTCACCATCCAAACTCCATGTTTTAGCTGCATTAATTTTTACTTTAACAATGTCTCCCGCCTGCAATTCCTTATTACTTACAAAATTTATTAATTTATTAGTATCACTATATCCATAATACATTTCTTTTTTTTCAGAAATACCTTCTACTAAAACAGGTACTATCTTATTCTCTAATTTTTTATTATTTTCTAAAAAATATTTATTCACAACAGCATTTAATCTTTGTAATCTTTCTTCTTTTTCTTCTAAACTAACTTCATCAGTTAATTTACAAGCTGGTGTTCCTTGTCTTTTTGAAAAAATAAAAGTATAAGCATTATCATATTTACATTTTTCAACTAAATCTAAAGTCTCTAAAAAATCTTCTTCTTTTTCCCCAGGAAAACCAACTATAATATCTGTTGAAATTGCAACTCCTGGAACAGTTTCTTTTATTTTTTTAAATAACTCTAAATAACTCTCTTTTGTATATCTTCTACCCATCAATTTTAAAATTCTATTTGACCCACTTTGAACAGGCAAATGAACACTTGGCATAATATTAGGATATTTACCAATAACTTCAATCATATTATCAGTAAAATCCCATGGATGAGACGTCATAAATCTAATTCGTGGAATATTTTTTAGAGCAATTTCCTCCAACAAATTACCTAAAGTATAATTCTCATACAAATCTTTACCATAAGCATTGACATTTTGTCCTAACAAAGTAACTTCCTTATAGCCACCCTTAATAAGTTCATCAATTTCTTTTAAAATATCTTCTTTTCTTCTACTTCTTTCTCTACCCCTCGTATATGGTACTATACAATAAGTACAAAACTTATCACACCCATAAATTATATTAACATAGGCTTTAAAAGGTGTAGCTCTAACAACAGGTAATCCTTCTACTAAGTCCCCTTCTCTAGAAAAAACTTCAATTTGTTGTCTATTCTCTTCAATAGCTTTATCAATAATATTTGGTAATTGATAAAGATTATGTGTACCAAATACAAAATCTACAAATTTATAATCTCGTCTTATCTGTTCAACTACTGAACTTTCTTGAGCCATACAACCACAAAGCCCAATAAGTAAATCCTTCTTTTCGTTTTTTAAATGTTTTAATCTTCCTAACATTCCAAATGCTTTATTATGAGCATTTTCCCTAATTGAACAAGTATTAAGCAACACTAAATCAGCATCTAAATAATCATCAACTTTTACAAATCCTAAACTACAAAGTAAAGCTTCAATATTTTCACTATCATGCTCATTCATTTGACAACCATAAGTTTTTAAATAAAACTTTTTATCAGCATATTTATTTTTAAAACTACTATTCATTTCAAACTTTAATGTTTTATAAGTCCTTTTATCTCTAGATCTTGCTTCTTTATAATCAGGTAAATGCATACAACCACTTCCATTCCCATATATGATATCGTATTTAGCTATTTTTTTCAACATAAAAACTGCTTACGCAGTTTCTAATTCATTATATACAATTGATTCTAATATAGAAGATTTATTATTCATCAGTTCATTTTTTATTAAATCAATATTAGCTGTTATTTCATCAACTATTTTTTTCAAACTAGGAACTAAATTCTTTTGTTCTAAACTTTCAATAATTATTTTTAAATTATTTAATTTTGAATATTTTCCATAATAACTATTTTTAATACAAACATTCAACAAATTTTTAAAAGAAACTAAAGTAATTGAATCAAATCTTTTATCTTCTAAAATTTTAAAAGCTGTACTTAAATAATTATTATTGATAGCTCTATCTAAGGCTGTTTCCCCTTTATTATTTTTTATATTAGGTAAATAATTTTTTTTATGAACTAACTCTTCAACAATTTTCAAAGCCATAACACCATTATCACGAGCTAAAATATGTCCCAAAGTATTTCCTTCTAAATTTTGATGATTAACATCCCAGTTTCTTTTTTTCATTAATTTTATAACTAATTGATACTGTTTAGCTTTTAATAATCTCATAACAATGTCATTACCAACACTATCAACCATATTAACATTAATTTTATTATTATCAATTAATTCTTCTACAACTTCAAATATTCCATTTTTAATTAAATTAAAAATCAGGGATGGTTCTTCCAAACAATCATTATAAAGTTGTTGTTTATCAACATTCATTATATTACACCTCTTTGTCCAGTGACAGTTAACTATTCTACCAAAACTTTTATTTCTTGTCAACTTCATCACCTCTTCAACTTCATTATGATTCTCTACTAAAAAAAATATACAATTTTTAAAAATAATGTTATAATAAGCAACCAGAGGTGATAATCTTGGCAATAACAAAAAAGAATCAACCTATTTTAAATATTCTAAATGATATTGTAGATGTAACTATAGCATTACATAAAATTTTTACTAACCTTGGAAATAGTTTTGAAGAAGATGAAATAACTTATAAAAAAAATTTAGACTATCTCAAAATGACTTTAGAATATGAAAATAAACTATATAATCAATTAGAAGAATACAACGATTTTTCTCCTACTATTACTGCCAGTATATTTGAAAGAAAAAAAATACCCTTATCCCTATACAAAAATATTAAAAAAAGAATTAACTTTTATTTAAGTTTAAAAGAAGATAAATATCCCTTTTTTTACACCGAGTATACTAGAGACTTAAATGAATTAAAGAATTTAATTTGTATACAGAAGTATTGTACTGAAGAATTTGTTTTTAACAAATTATATTATTATATAGAACAATTAAACAATACTACTGATAAAACAGAAAGAAAAATATTATATAAGCAATACTTAAATACATTATTTACTTATAAAATATATACTAACTGTATTTTCCAACCTATAACCACAATTCATACTAATGGACGAAATAAATTAGCCTTATTTAATCATGATCCCCAAAATATAGAAAATATTTATAGAGAATTTATTTTACAAATCATAAATTATTCAATTTCTTCATGTCAAGCTATTGAAATATCACATATAAAAAATAAACAAGCCTATTTTGATAATGAATTAGTTCAATTACGAAGTGCTCTTAGTCTTTTAACAGCTGACGAACAAGAAGATATTTATGATGGTTTTGTTAACAATGAAAATATTCTTGATTTTATTAAAACAACACCAAAAGCATATTCATCAATCAAAGATACTATAGAACAATTTATCACTTTGCAAAACAAAAACTTAAGTAAAAAATAAAAAATAGAACTCACTATTTTTTATTTTTTTCTATATTTTTTCCTAAATTTACTTCTAATTCTTTATTTATGAAAAAAGTCTTATTATCTATATATTCTCGATTAAATTGAATATTTTTTCTTTTATTAACAAAATGAAGCGTAAAAAATACTATAATAAATGTCCCTGCAATAGTAAAAATTAAAATATCTATCCACAAAAACTTTATTACTACTTTTCCATTATTTTCAATATTTACTTCTACTTTATTATCAATATTATAAAACCCATCAATTATTTTTGTGTATATATCTAAACCTTTATAATAATCTTTTTTATCAATGTATTTTATAACATACTCTAAAATTTGATTAATTCTCTCAGAAGAATAATATTTATTAATATTACCAGATGTTCCCATAAAAATTTGATTTTTTTCACCAACTAAAATTAAAAATATTATTCCATCCTTTTTAAAACTATTATAATCATAAAATTGATAAGCATAATCTTCAACAGAATAAAAATTTGTATCTCTAGTAGTTAAAAAAACCAAATCTATATCTGTCTTATTTATAAATTCTAAAACATTACTTAACAATTTTTTTTCTTCATCTTTTGTTAAAATATTACCAAAATCATAAATTTTATCTCCCACATCAACAGCAGGAGTATCTAAAATAGCTTTTTTATTTTCATCAGTAACAACAACATTATCCGGAACTAATAAATTTTGTTCAGTTCTATCAAATGTTTTAACATTTGCATATACATCCACTTGTTGAAAGAAAAAACATACCAGAATAACACATAATATATTTAAAATTTTTTTCATACTACCATATTTTCAACCATAAAATAATTAAATTGATTGATTCCTTTCATCTAAATATTACCACCAAACTCATAATAAATAAGCTATTAAAAAAGATAAAATAAACAATAAGATAAATATAGCTATAGAATACAAAATAATTTTGCTTATTTTAATTTCTTTTTCTAAATAAATTTTACCAGTTTGCCCATTCATAAAAACTAAATTATTATCTACATTAAAAATCCATATAGGAATATATATTAAATAATTATGAGACATTTTTATATTTAAAGAATTTTCACTAACACTTTTCTTTTGATGATCAATAAAATTTCTCATATATTTTACAATTTCATTATTTACTTTACTTTTTGCCTCTTCTTCTGCTAAATCCTCTACTATATTACTATTTTGAATATTATAATTTTCTTTTTTCTCATACAAAAAATCTTGTACTTTAGTAAAATCATAAGGTTCTAAATAAGAAAATATTTCTTCATTTATTTTATTACTCCTAGAAACATAAACATTTTCTATATCACCTGTTGCTTTAAAATTATTAGTATATTTATTAATTTCTTTATACTTATACTCTTTATCACTCCAACTTTTAGTATCCATTGCATTAAATAACACATTACCCTCAACAGAAAAATCAAACGCAGTTATAGGTATATAATACCCACCCATATTATTTATTTTTTTTTGCATCTTATACTTTAAAGATAAGAAAGGATTAAACATAACACATTTTTTATAGCTTTTTATAGCTTCATCCTTAGAAATCTCAAAAGGAATATATTTTTTAGCAAATATAAATTTATTTGTAGGAGTTAACTCATTTCCACAATAAATACATTTTTTATTTTCTAAATCATCAAGTTGAAAATCTATATTACATCTTTGACAACTATAAAAAATAAGATTATCGTTTTGTATAGAATTATTAGAAAACACACTACCACAAACATGACATTTTAATGTATTATCCACTTCATTAACCTGCAACTCCCCACCACAATAACTACATTTTAAAACATCATAGTCCATAATAACACTTCCAATTCTTAAATAAATTATATCAATAATCAAAAAAAAAAGATAGAAAATTTATCAATCTTTCTCATTTCCATCTTTTATTGTAGAATGTTTTTTTACAACTTCTACTAACATTTTTCCTTCATTAGAATTAACATCTATATTAATATTATCCATATTATTTAATTTTTTTATAATATCAATCATTTTTTTATCATCATTCATATACATTCACCTTTTATATTATATGGAAAAATTAAATATCTATACATTCTTTTTCTTTAATTAGCATCATTTTAAAACAATTTATATGTACATTTTCATCTTCAATAATTCTTTCTAAAATTATTTTTATATTATAATCATTAATCATATCAATATGCTTTTTATAATTTTTAATCGCTATTTTTTCTGCCAATATATTTTTCTTTAATAATCTATTAATATTTAAATCATAATCAACATAACTACTATCCCAATTACAATAAGAATCCCTTTGATATGTAATGTATCTAGGATTAAGTCCTAACAAAAATATAAGTTTACCAAGTATTTCTAAATGTCTCATTTCAACAATAGCAATATTTAATAAATGTTTAGCAATATTAGGATATTTAGTAAATATCCCCATATTTTGATAAACATATAACGTTATAGCCGTAATCTCTCCATTAATACCTGCATAATCTTCTGCTAAAATTTTTGCATATTTTATATTTTTTTCTTTTACTTTTATTGGTGGATAATTTTTATTAGCCCTATAAACCATTTAAATCACCTATTTAAAAATATGTAAAATAAAAAATATTTATGAAATTCCTTTAAACAAAAATTAAAATAACAAAAAATTATTAAACACTAATCCAATATCTTTTTATTGGAAGTCCTGTTTCATCTTCAATTACTATATTTTCTAACTCACCACCACATTTTTCCATAACTTTCCAAGAGCCAATATTCCCTGTATATGCCCCTAACAATACTTTAGTTATATTCTTAGCTTTAGCTTCTTCTAATGTCAATTTAAGCAATCGTGTGGCATAACCTTTCTTTCTTTCAGTTGGTCTTATACCATATCCAATATGACCCCACGTCTTTAATCCTTCTTCTGTTAAATAATGTCTTAGGTTTGATGCTCCTATTAATATATCCCTTTCATCATCATATAACCAATATGTAGTAGAAGAAGCATAGCCATCTAGATTTTCTCCTTTTTCAACTTCTTCTACTCTTCTTATCATTTCATCAAAATATTTTGGAGTATGATATTTCATATGCAGTGGCCATGGAGCAATTCTAGAACCTTCCATATTCCACTCATCCATCATATCTTTATATTGATTATAGTATTTTTTACAAGGTTTTATTAATTTTAGCATTTTCTTATCTCCCAACTATTATTCATTTTATCGCTTTCATTCAAATTATAAGTCTATAAATGAATGTTAAGCAAAAAAAGAAACATTATATTTCTTTTATTTGATTATATTAGCTTATTTATCAATAACTAATTTGTGTATATTACTTTCATATGATAAAAAGTTATTGCTTATTTATTTTCTATCTTTTTCAATCCTCCCATGTATGGTTGTAGCACTTTTGGAATCAATATACTTCCATCCTCTTGATAATTATTTTCTACTAAAGCAATTAATCCTCTTGGAGATGCTACTACAGTATTATTTAAAGTATGTAAATAATATGTTCCCTTATCCCCTTTTGTCCTAATTCCTAACCGTCTAGCTTGAGCATCTCCTAAATTTGAACAACTAGCAACTTCAAAATATTTTTGTTGTCTTGGACTCCAAGCCTCAATATCACAAGATTTAACTTTTAAATCTGCTAAATCACCACTACAACACTCTAATTGTCTTACTGGAATGTCAAAGTTTCTAAATATTTCAACTGTTAATTTCCACATTTTATTATACCAATCCATTGACTCTTCAGGTTCACAGATAACTATCATTTCTTGTTTTTCAAATTGATGAACTCGATATAATCCTCTTTCTTCAAGTCCATGAGAGCCTCCTTCTTTTCTAAAACAAGGAGAATAACTAGTCATATTTATTGGTAATTCTTCTTTTTTAATAATTTGATCTTTAAATTTACCAATCATTGAATGTTCTGAAGTTCCAATTAAATATAAATCTTCTCCCTCAATTTTATACATCATAGCTTCCATTTCCGGAAATGACATAACTCCAGTTACAACATCACCATGAATCATAAAAGGTGGTATTGCATAAGTAAATCCATGTTCAATCATAAAATCTCTAGCATAAGCAATCATTGCTTCATGAAGTCTAGCAATATCTCCAATTAAATAGTAAAATCCTTCACCACTAGTACGTCCAGCAGCTTCCTTATCCATCCCACTAACTCTACTAATAATATCTGCGTGATATGGTATTTCATATTTAGGAACAACAGCTTCTCCAAATCTTTCAACTTCTACATTTTCACTATCATCTTTACCAATAGGAACAGATGAATCCATAATATTAGGTATTACCATCATTATTTCTTTAATTCTTTTATTTGTCTCTTCTTGAATTTTTTCTAATTCTGTTATTTCATCAGCCATTTCTTTTATTTTTGCTTTAATATTGTTTGCTTCATCAATCTTCTTTTCTTGCATCAACTTTCCAATTTCACTGCTCATTTTATTTTTATCGGCTTTTAAACCATCCGCTTTAGTTTGTGCATTTCTTACTTTTATATCTAATTCATACACCTCATCCACCAAAGGTAATTTTTCATCTTGAAATTTCTTTTTTATATTTTCCTTCACCAAATCTCTATTTTCTCTAATTAATTTAATGTCTATCATATTTCTTCCTCCTTAAATAATTTTTCATAAACATTTTTATATAAAATTTTTTCAACTTCAACTTCATCAAAGCTTGTACTTAATAATTTAGTTAACTCTTCATTTAAATTTCTATAATCAAATAATTGTGGCTTAATTTCGCAATTAAATAAAATACTATTAAATGTCATATCATTTGATGCAATACCTACATGCTCAATTCCTAACAACTCAACAACATGCTTTACATGCCTCAAAAAAATATCCTTCATATTTATAGTTAAATCATTATTATCCGCAACAAATCCCGTATATAAATTAATTCCTATTATTGGATCAAATTCTTTTAAAGCAAGTAATTGTTCATCATCTAAATTTCTATAGTGAGCATACACCTTATAACAATTAGAATGGCTTGCTATTACTTTAATTTTTTTACCTAATTTTTTCTGTATTTTTAATAATTCT
Source organism: uncultured Bacilli bacterium (assembly GCA_947630105.1). GTDB lineage: Bacteria > Bacillota_I > Bacilli_A > RF39 > UBA660 > CANRGD01. The sequence continues at coordinate 29,578 of CANRGD010000005.1, forward strand.
ATAACATCATAAAATGTAGCTTTATTCATATGTGAAACATCTATTATAATACCCAAATCAATAGCTTTTATTAAAAATCTTTTTCCCTCATCAGTTAATCCATATTCTCCCAAATTACCAGAAGCATATTTATTAGGATTATTCCAAACTAAAAGTAAACTTCTAAGTCCTAAATTATATAACTCCTCTAATTCATTTTCATCCTTTATATAGTCACATCCTTCAATACTATATAACACATTATTATAAGGAAAATATTTTTTACATATATCCACAGTTTTTTTAAAAATATCAACTACATCAATACTATCATAATTATTTCCTAATTCTTCTTTCATTTTTTCTTTATCTAAAAAATATAAATTAGCTATGAGTCCCGAGACATTATCCCTATTATAATTATTTAACCAATCAAAAACAAAAGAATAATCTATTCTTAAATAAGCTTGATAAATAATAGATAATAAATCAAAATGCATATCAATCATAATAAATTTTCACCAAAATCAAATTTTATAAATAATTATCTTTATAAGATTGATTGTCCTTTCTATAGTTTCACATTTCTAGTATAAACATCTTAAAAATAAAAAAAAGAATAATACCTCAAGGAGTGCAATTTGCACGGTACCATCCTTACTTTTTCTTAATTTAATAACGGCTATCAACCGGAAAAATATCTTCTATAGAGTAGATAAATAAGCAACTAACATCGTTTCCACCTACCACGAATTCTCTAAACTTAATTTACTTATTATTAGTTCTAATAATCGAATTTAAACTTATTATAGTATATTCAATAATATTTGACAATACTTTTTTAAAAATGAATAATACACTTTTTATTTTCATCAATATTAATATTTCCAGTTTTCAAAAAAGACTTAGTAGTTATTTCATTATCTAAAACATTAGAAAAACCAATTTCACCATCACTAAAAGAAACATAATACAAATATGTATCAACATTTTTTATAACCATAATATTTATCATAAATTTATCACTATTTACAAGTTTTAAATCAAAATCATCACTTATATAATGAGAATAAAAATTATAAATTTCCCCTTCTTTAATTTTATCACCAGTATTACAACTATAATTACCAGATTCAATCGCCTTTTTTACTTTTGTTACTACTTCATTTGATAAGTTAATATAACTATATTTTTTCACCTCATCAAAACCATTAATTACTAATGAAAAATTACTATATATTGTTACAAACAAACTTATAATAAATACAAAAACAATTACTATACCAAGTACATGAAACATTTTATATTCTTTTTCCAAAGCATCTTTTTCATTATCACTAACGTAATTGACTCCCTTAAATGAATTACCTGTAAAAGCAATTATAGGTATATATATTAAAAATAAAATTGCACATAACAAACCACTATACCCAAAACTTTTTCCTAACTTATAAAAAACAATAAACAGAAAAATTATATTTATAATAGGAATTAGAAAAAGTAAGGCATACCACTTTGAATTCATTGTAATTTCAGTTAATATTGCAAAATTATAAATAGGAATTAACGCTTTCCACCACATCTTATTAGTTTTCATAAAAATTATTTCAAAAGAAACAACATACAAATAAATCAACACACCTATCATTAAAAAAAATGGATAGGTTGAATTTATAATTTTAGTTAAATCAGTACCATATTTTAAACTAGTAATTAATAAACCACCTAAAACAAGACCTAAAAGTATTAAAAGATTAAATAAGAAGAAAATTTTTTTATTTCCTGTTGATAAAGACACATTAATTGATCCTTTATTATTATTATTATTTTGAATTAAACTTCCTGAACCAATTTCATATTTAGTTTGTTGAATATCATTTTCTTTAGCAAACTGTTGCATTTTTTTATTATCAGGATGATTATAATTTAAATAACCACAATGCATACAATAGCGAGCATTAATTTTCATTTCAGCACCACATTTAGGACAAAAAGTTTTTAAATCATCATTCATTTTCTATTCTCCTTATAATAAATTGTAACATAAATAAAAAAAAAACACCATACATGATGTTTAATTAGCTTCCACTATAAGCTTAATAGCCGTTCTTTCCTCCCCATCAATAACAATATCTTGAAAAGCAGGTATACATACCAAATTTTTACCAGCTGGAGCAACAAATCCTCTTGCTATTGCGATTGCTTTAATTGCCTGATTCAAAGCTCCAGCTCCAACAGCTTGAATTTCTACACTACCCTTTTCTCGAAAAACATTAGCTAATGCTCCAGCTACACTATTGGGATTAGATTTACTACTAACTTTTAATATTTCCATATTTAATTCCTCTCTTTCTACTTAATAGTATGAAAAAGAAAATAAAATAGAACTAAATTTAATCATCTAAATACTCTTTAAGTTTATCAGTAATAATTTTATAACCCTCATCAGAAATATGAAGTCCCTCCATAGTATAATCAAGCTTTAATTCATCATCTTCATCAACTAAAACCTTATACAAATCAATATATGTTATTTTTTCATCTTTAGCCAGTTGTTCTAAATCTTTATTAATAGCTTTAATATCCTCATTTTTTCTATTTTTTACCATATCTAAATCAACTTTATCATCATCACTATCATTAATTGGATAAATGGACTCCAAATATATTTTACAATAAACTCTATTTTCCTTTATACCATGAATAATACGCTTAATATTATCCACTGTTTCTTCATGCGGTATATCATCTATTAAATCATTAACTCCAATTAATATAAATACTTTAGAAGGATTATATATATATACTCTATCATGAATATCTTTTAAAATATCTTCAGTTGTATCGCCATTATTACCACTATTCACAACAGGTAACTCCCCAAAATATTTATCTAAATCATAAAAATCAGTAATAGAATCACCCAAAAATAAATAATTATCATCAATAAGCCTTACTTCTTTAATTATTTTTTCCTGTTTTTCAGTCCTATTTTTATTATCAATTTTAAAAATATAATCAAAATTTTCAAAAATTAAAACCACAACCCCAAAAACTAAACCAATCAAAACTAAAAAAATTATTCCACTAAAAAAACGTTTTAACCCACTAGATTTATCTTTATATCTCCTTATTGATTCTTTTTCTGCTAACATTTTATCTTTTTTCTTTTTTAAAGAACTTCTCTTCATACTAGTATTTTTATCCAAAAAACTAGTATCTAAAGTTGTAGTATCATTTAATCTATCTTTATCAACTCTAATTTTTGTTGTAGCCTCTAAATTATTACTAGTTCTTTTCTTATTATCACTAACTCGTCTCTTATTATCACTAGTTTTTTTCTTATTAGTATTATATTTTTCTTTTGTATTTTCACTTTTTCTAACCATTCAACTACCTCTTCTCTTAAAAATTATATCAAATTATTTTTTTTTTAAAAAGACATAACTTATTAATTACAAAAAAATTGCTAAGAATTAAAAAATATGATATTTTATACTAAGGTGATATTTTATGAAAGATTATATACATTTTTTCAAAAACAATGATGCTTTAGTATGTCACATATTTGACAGTAAATCTCATAAAACAAGAGTTATTACAAATCCTAAAAATATAAACTTATTATTATCCATTTTAAAAAATTATGGTTATCAAAATATTAAAGGGAATTATTATATTACTAAAGATGTTAAAGAAATTTATGCAAAATATTTAAAAACAATTAAAAAAAATAAAAATACTCTAAAAATTTATAATATTCTAAAACATCCATTTAGTTTGAAAAAAGTAAATAAAAATACTAAAAAAATTATATTAAGAATTTTTTTAGCTTCTACTGTTATCATTTATATATTAAGCACTAAAAAAGAGCCAACATTTGATGAGGGTACAATAGAAACTGAAATTACAATTGATGATAATAATTTTGATGACTATATAGTAGAAACTGAAATAGTAATTGATGAGGGTAGTTTTGATGATAATATGGAAGTTTCAACCCCAGAAACAACTAAACCATTTACTATTCGATATGAAACTTCAGCTCTAGATGATACTTATAATGAAACTAATGAAAGTTCTTCTTCTGAAAACCAAAAATTCAAATTTTCTTTTGAAGATAGAACTGAATCTGAAGCATACGAAAATGTAAAAAAATATGAAAGTATATTTAAAAAATATGGTGAAATGTATGGTATAGACTATCACATAATTATGGCTATTGCTGCTCAAGAAAGTAATGGGGATCATTACAATAATCTTTACAATGGCCCAGCTGAAGGTATAATGCAAATAGAAAAATCTGTACATTTAAATAACACATTAACTGCCTATAATTTTCTTAATAAAAGTGAAGAATCAATAGTAGTTACAAAAGAAGCTTTAGATGATTTAGAAACTAATATAAAAATTGGAACTATGATTTTACAAAATGTTTTAACTCAACAGAATTACAATATACCCCTAGCAATTCAAACATATAATTTTGGTCCTGGAAATATTCAAAAAGTTCTTAATACTTGTAGTTCAATTGAAGGTATAGATACTACTTCACTTCTTAATGATAATTATGAATGGATGAATTATCGTGAATTTTTAAATATAGGTGACCCTTTATATGTTGAACATATTCTAAGCTATATTCCTAGTAAAACTATTACTGTAACAACTACTGCCGGAGAAACAAGAAAACTCGAATTATCTAATGAATATTCCAAAACAGCCTCATTATAAAAAAATCTCGTTTTATACGAGATTAAAAATTACCGCTAACCACATCTTTAATTCCTCTAAAATATAATTGCAAAAAATTTAATGATTTTACATTTTCATTTACAATTAATTCTCCTGTAGCTATAACTTTTCCATTATTTAAGACATTAATTTTACCTACATTAGTGCCTTTTTTTAATGGCAATTTAATATCTTCAATCTTACTTTCAAACTTATAATTACCTTTACTACCTATATTTTCTACAACCCCTAAATCATCTTTTAATGCTATATTAACAATTTTTTTATTTGCTTTATCTATTTTAACCTTTTTTATAATTTCTCCTTTATTTTTTAAAACATTCATTTTTACTGTATTAAACCCATAATCTAAAAGTTCCATTGCCTCAGTATTTCTAATTTTACTATCATTTTCTCCTAAAACTATTCCAATTAGCCTTAAATTATTTCTTTTTGCTGTAACTGCTAAACAATATCCTGCCGCATCAGTATGACCAGTTTTTAATCCATCTGCCCCATCATAAAAATGTACTAATTTATTTGTATTTACAAGCCAGAATTTATCTTTAGTATTTTCCCTTAAATAATCTTCATAAAGTGATGAAAATCTCAATATTTCTGAATGATTAACAACTAAATCTCTAGCAATCATTGCCATATCATAAGCACTAGAATAATGATTTTCTTGATCAAGACCTGTACAATTTGTAAAATGTGTATGTTTAAGTCCTAATTCACTAACTTTTTTATTCATTCTTGTTACAAATTTATCTTCACTCCCACTTATTATCTCTGCCATTTGTACAGTGGCATCATTTCCACTAGCCATACTAATACCTTTCATCAAATCTTCTATTGTAATTTTTTCACCTTCTTGAATATATATCTGTGACCCACCCATATCTGCTGCATTTTTACTTACTGTAACTACTTGATCCCATTTAATATTCCCTTTTTCTATTTCCTCTAAAATAATAATTTGGGCAACCATCTTTGTCATAGAAGCAACTGCTACTTCTTTATCTTTATCTTTTTCAAAAATTATTTTTCCACTAGAAGCATCAATTAATATTCCACTAACAGCACCACTAATTAATTTATCTTGTGTATCACTAACAGCTAATACATTAAATGGTATTAAAACAATAATTAATAATAATATACCTATTTTTTTCATCTTAATCCTCCTATAATTTTTTATGAAAAAATATACAAAAATATACATTTTTTAAAATTTAATGATTATTATATAAATAGGTGAAAATATGTTTACAGATAAAAATAATTTAAAAACAACTTTAACTTTTTTTATAACTTTAATATTAGTAATAAGTTCCTTAATATTAGGAATTACTTTTTTTAAAGAACCTAAAATATCTTCAAAAAATAAAAAATTAAAAGAACTAAATAATATTGATAAAAAAATAACTTACTTCAATTATAATTATCTAAATCGTTATCTAAAATATAAAAATAATAACCCTCAACTATCTATAAAACAAGTCATTTTGGATGTTAATATGAATATAGATTTACCTTATTATACAAATACAAAAGAAGTTAAAAATTTAAATACTATCACTATGTTAGTAAATAAATATAATTATTTACCAAATAATTATATTCCCAATAATTTAGAAAAATTAGATTTATCTTATTCAAAAGAAGGGATGTTTTTAGTTAAAGAAGCAAAAGTCGCTTTTGAAAAAATGCACAATGATGCTTTATTAAAAAATTATAATATTATTGTTATGTCTAGCTATCGCAGTTATAAATATCAAGAAAATTTATATAATCAATATACAAAAAAAGATGGACAAAAAATTGCTGATACTTATTCATCTCGACCAGGTCACTCTGAACATCAAACTGGGCTTGCTATTGATATATATAATGGAGAAGTTGATTATACTAATTTTGAAAATACTAAAGAATTTTCCTGGATGCAAAAAAATGCCCATAAATATGGCTTTATTCTACGGTTTCCTAAAAATAAAGTAAAAGAAACTGGATATATGTATGAGTCATGGCATTATCGCTATGTAGGTAAAGAAATAGCAAAATATATTTATAAACATAATATCTCATTTGAAGAATATTATGCAAAATTTCTTGAAATCGAGTAGAGAAAATTTATAAACTATTATAAATTTGTCCCTCTCACACCACCGTACGTACCCGGTATACGGCGG